>NZ_JBQSXR010000006.1:0-221285 GCF_052378395.1 Brachybacterium sp. AOP29-B2-41 | reverse complement strand
CTGCAGAGGTTTTATACGACGGGCCGAGCCGGTGGAGCTCGAGCTCGCGGGACTCGAAACCGAATGACGTCAAGAAGGCGTCGACGTCCCCGGGAGCACCGAGCACGGCGAGTCCATCGCCGTCGCTGATCACTTCGATCTCATTCGTCATTCGGTGCTCCGGGGGCTAGGGGGCGGCTTCGTGCTGCCACATCCTCATGAGTGTCTCGCGCAGAACCGACATTCGGTGCCCGACCAGAGGAAAATCTGGCGTCGAAATAATTCGTGATCGGTTTGTTGCGAGGCACTATGCGCTGGCGTGGCCGGGGAAGTTGGACGGTGAGGGTAGGGGCCGCCGGGGCATCGAGTCGTAACTTCTGTGCCTCTAACGCAGCCTTTCGGTACAGAACTCACGACTCGATGCGCAGGGCCCATCCACCTGGCCTCATCCACGGGGCCTCATCCGTACAGCCCCATCCACACAGCCCCATCCGCACAGCCCCGCCCACCTAGCCCCTCACACTGGCGGCAGCCCCAGGTTCTCGCGCAGCGTGGCCCCCGCGTAGTCGGCCGGATAGACCCCGCGCTCCTGGAGGCGAGGGATCAGGTGGTCCACGATGTCGTCGAGCCCGGAGGGGATCAGCCACGGGGTGATGTTCAGGCCGTCGATCGCCCCCAGGCGTCCGAACTCCACCAGCCGATCGGCGACCGCGTCGTAGCTGCCGCTGAAGGTGCCGCGCCGGGCGCCGGCCTTGGTGCGGGCGAACTCGAGGATGGACTGGCCCTTCTCCGCGGCCTCCTCGCGCCAGGCGCGGGTGAGTTCCTCGGCCTTGGCGAACTGGAAGCCGGCCCCGCGGGTCACCCCGGACTCGACCACCTCCGGCGGCACGTCCGGGAGCGGCCCGTCGGGATCGAAGGCGGAGAGGTCCCGGCCCCAGTACTGCTCGAGCAGGGCGATGGCCTGCTCGGGGCCGATCTGCAGGTCGCGCACCCAGCGGATCTTCGCCTCGGCCTCGGCCTCGGTGGGGGCGAGCACCACTTCCGCCCCTGGGAGGATCTTCACCGAGCCCGCGTCCCTGCCGGCGGCGACGGTGCGCTCGACGATGCTGCGGCGGAATTCGACCGCCGCCTCGAGGGAGCCGTGCGGGGAGAAGATGACGTCCGCCGTGCGGGCGGCGAAGTCCTGCCCGGTGGGGGAGGCCCCGGCTTGGAACAGCACCGGCTGGCCCTGCGGGGAGCGGGGCAGCTCGCCCTGAGCGCGTACCGAGTAGTGGGGGCCGTCGTGCGTGATCTGCTCGCCGCGCCAGTACTGCTCGGCGATCTGCACGAACGCCTCGGCATGGACGTATCTGTCCGCGTGAGCGAGGTAGCCGCCGCGGCGGAAGTTCTCCCCGGTCCAGGCGTTGTCCGTGGTGACGATGTTCCAGCCCGCCCGGCCGCCGGAGAGCAGATCGAGGGTCTGCAGGCGTCGGGCCAGATCCACCGGATCGTTGTAGGTGGTGTTCTGGGTGGCGACCAGCCCGATCCTCTCCGTGACCGCGGCGAGGGCTGCGAGCAGGGTCTGCGCGTCGGGGCGTCCGGCGACGTCGAGCTCGAAGGGGACCCCGCGGTGCTCTCGCAGCCGCAGGCCCTCGCCGAGGAAGAAGGCCGCGAACTTCCCACGCTCCGCGGTGCGCACCAGCGCCTCGAAGGACTCCCATGCCACCTGATCGCCGCTGGAGGGCAGGCGCCAGATCGTCGAGGAGTTCACTCCCTGGAAGAACGCGCCGAAGGCGAGCTGCCCGGTGGGGGTGTGGTCGGGGTGCAGCGGGTGCTCGGCCGGGCCGGTGGCGAGCGCGGCGGCCTCCGAAGAGAGCGGAGCCTCAGTCGGCGTAAGGGACGGGGCGGTGGTCATGCGGACTCCTCGCGGGACAGGCGGGCGCGGTCGCCGCGCCGTGCGGGATCGGGACGGAACGGTGCAGGCTCGAGCCCGAGCTGCGTGCGCAGGTCCTGCCCGGAGGAGGGGCCCGGGGCGATCAGGCCCTCGGCGCGCAGGGCGGTGGCGAGCTCGGCGACCGTGCCCAGGGGATCGGCCGCGAGGTCCAGGCCCACCAGGCGCACCAGCCGCACCGAGGCGGCGTCGGAGGTGCGCGTGGTGTCCTCCCGGATCAGAGTGCTCACGGCGCCAGAGAGCGCACCGCCGGAGACGTCCAGGTCCAGCACCCGCCCGTCGGCCAGCTCAGCCGTCACGCGCTCGCCGGCGGCGGCGCGATCCGCATCGGCGACCAGCACCGGGAGCAGCCCCTGCGGGGAGCGCGGGGTGATCGCCGGGCCGCGCACCGAGAACGTCTCGGCCTCGACGTCGGCGTACTGCAGGCGCGAGGCGTCCACGTACAGCCCGCGCTCGACGTCGCGCACCACCGCGTCCGGTGCCCAGGAGTCCCAGATGCGCCGCGCGGCCTCGAGCACGTCGGCCGCCTCGCGGGCGGTGGCGTCGAGGTCGAGCACGGCGCGGCCGACGGTCGCGGCCACCCCCGGGTCGGTCTCGGCGCTCAGCAGCCAGCCGGCCCGGCCGTGGCTGAGGTGATCGAGGCTCATCAGCTGGGTGGCCAGGTGGAACGGCTCGACGTAGACCGCGTCGGTGCGTGGCAGCAGGCCGATGTGCTCCGTCAGCGGCGCGAGATGGGAGGCGACATGGATCGGGTGCAGGCCGCCGTCGCTGAGGGTCAGGGCACCGATGCCGGAGTTCTCGAGGCCGCGGGCCAGGTCCGCGAGGCCGCCCAGCAGGGCGGGATCGGTGACGAGGTCGACGGCGAGCACGGGCAGTGCCCGGTCGGAGGCTGCGGCGGGGTGCCCGGGCAGCTCATGGGTGGTGGTGCTCACGGGTTCTCCTTCGTGTGGGCGCGGGATTCGGTCAGCGCTTCTTCGCTCAGCTGCCAGCGCTCGAGGACCTTGCCGTAGGTGCCGTCGGCGATCAGGGCGTTGAGCGCCGCCGCGTACGGGGCGGCGAGACCGCTGCCGCCGGCGAAGGTTCCGGCGACCAGGGTCTCGTCGGGCCAACCGGCATTGATCCGCCCCTGCAGCTCGAAGTCATCACGACGTGCCGCGATGAAGCTCAGCGAGGCGAAGGGGGAGATGTAGCCGTCGACGCGTCCGGAGCCGAGGGCGAGCAGGGTGTCGGCGTCGGTGGAGTAGTTCTTCAGCTCCGCGGGCTCCTTGCCCGCCGACTCCAGCTCGGCGTTCCAGTCGGTGAGGATCCGCTCTTGGTTGGTGGCGTTGCCGACGGCGATGATGCGTCCGCTGAGGGAGTCGGCGTCCTCGAGCCAGAAGTCCGCGCCCTTCTTGACCAGGAACGACATGTAGGCCGCGCGGTAGGAGGCGAAGTCGAACTTCTGCAGCCGTTCAGCGTTGACGCCGATGTTGGCGTGGACCACGTCGAACTCTCCGGCCTCGAGCTTGAGGGGCCAGTTCTCCCAGGTGGTCAGCTTCAGCTCGAACTCGAGGCCGAGCTTGTCCGCGACGATGCGGGCGATGTCGATCTCGGAGCCGATGTAGGTCTGGTTGTCATCGGCGAGGAAGGACAGCGGTGCGGCGCTGGTGCCATTGATGCCCACCCGCAGCACGCCGGATTCGGCGACCTCAGGTGGCAGCAGGGCGGCGATCTCTTCATCAGCCGTGGCGCGGATCAGCTCCTGGGTGCCGGAGGTGTCGATGCCTCCCGCGTTCGCCCCGCCGCCGTCGGACGCCGCAGAGCCGGAGCCTGAGTCGTTGCCAGCGATGGCGGCAGGAGCGGGATCGGAGCAGGCCGCGAGCAGGGCGGCGGGCAGCAGCAGGCCAGACGCTGCCAGGGTGCGGCGTGACAGCGTGGGGCGGGACGGGGTGCGGGGAGGCAGCGTGGAGCGGGACGGGGTGCGGTGGGGCTGGGAGCGATGGGTCATGAGTGGTCCTCGGGATGATGGTGGGGCAGGTCAGGAAGGTCAGGCAGGGCAGCTGCGGCGACGGGGACGCCCTCGCCGGTGCGCACCCGCTGCAGGAACGAACGGGTGCGTTCGTGGCGTGGGTGGTCGAGGACCTCCGCGGGTGGTCCCTGTTCGACGATCCGGCCGTGGTCCATGAAGACCACGGTGTCGGCGACGTCGCGGGCGAAGGAGATCTCGTGGGTGACGATCACCAGCGTGGTGCCAGCACGCGCCAGTGACCGGATCACCGCCAGCACCTCCTCGACCAGCTCGGGGTCCAGTGCGCTGGTGGGCTCGTCGAACAGCAGCACCTTCGGCCGCAGAGCGAGGGCCCGGGCGATCGCAACCCGCTGCTGCTGCCCGCCGGAGAGCTGACGGGGGTAGACACGCTCCTTGTCGGAGAGCCCCACCAGGGCGAGCAGTTCCCGGGCGCGCGCCTCGGCCTCGCGCCGGGGCACCCCGAGAGCGCGCCGGGGCGCCTCGGCGACGTTCGCGAGCGCCGTCATGTGGGCGAAGAGGTTGAAGCTCTGGAACACCATGCCGATCGCGGTGCGCTGGCGCAGCACCTCCCGTTCGTGCAGCTCATGCAGCCGGTTCCCCTCGCGACGGTGGCCGATGACCTCCCCGTCCACGCTGACCAGGCCCTCGGTGACGGGCTCGAGGTGGTTGATGGTGCGCAGCAGGGTGGACTTCCCGGAGCCGGAGGGGCCCAGGATCACGGTGACGGAGCCGGGTTCGATCCGCAGGTCGATGCCGCGCAGCACCTCGAGGTCCCCGAAGGACTTGTGCACGCCGCGGATCTCGACCAGTCCGCCGCGCCGGTGGCCGGGTGCGGCGGTGTCCGCCGCGTCGACGGCCCGACGGTCGAGATCGGCGAGATCGAGATCGGCCAGATCGGACGGTTCTGAGCCGATATCGGCGGATCCGGGCTCGGAATCGACCGAGATCGGCGCGCTGCGCGGCGCGCTGCTCAGCGCCGGGGCGGGGCCGGGCCTGCGGCGGCGGGGGAGTCGGGTCAGCAGGTTCATGCGGGGGCTCCCGTCGGGGTGGGGCGGAAGCGGGCCAGGCGGGCGCGCAGCGACTGCAGCGGGGTGGGTGGCAGGGTGCGCACCGCCCCCTTGGAGTAGTGGCGCTCGATGTAGTACTGGCCGACGGACAGCGCCGAGGTGATCACCACGTACCAGACTGTCGCGACCAGCAGCATCGGCAGTACCTGCTGGGTGCGGCCGTAGATCAGCTGGATGGTGAAGAACAGCTCCGCATGGGCGAGCACGTAGACGATCGAGGTGCCCTTGACCAGGCCGATGATCTCGTTGAAGGCGGGCGGCAGGATCGCGCGCATCGCCTGCGGCAGCACGATCCGCAGCGAACGGTCTCGGGCGGGGATGCCGAGCGCGCTCGCCGCCTCCAGCTGGCCCTGGTCCACCGAGAGGATGCCGCCGCGGATCAGCTCTGCGGAGTAGGCCGCCTGGTGCAGGCCCAGGCCCAGCACCGCGGCGAGCATCGGCGTCATCAGGTCGCTGGTGCGTGCTTCGAAGAAGGTCGCATCGGTGAACGGGATCCCGAGCCGCACCTGCTCGTACAGGTAGCCGAGGTTGTACCAGAGCAGCAGCTGCACCAGCAGCGGGGTGGAGCGGAAGACCCAGGAGAACGTCCAGCTCACACCCGAGATCAGGGCCGACGGGGACAGGCGCATCAGGGCGAGCAGGAGTCCCAGGCTGAAGCCCAGGGCGCCGGCGAGCACGGTCAGCTTCAGCGTCTCGAGCAGTCCGCGGATGATCGACTCCGCGAAGAACCACTGGGCGACCACGCCCCACTCCCACCTCGGGTTGGTGACGAAGGAGTACAGCACGGCGGCGACGACCAGGCCGACGACCACCGCGAGCACCACGCGGCCAGGATGCCGGGCTGGGACGACCCGCAGGTGGGAGAGGTCTTCGGGCGGTGCTTGGCCGTTCGGGCACGACATCTCGTGCGGTCCCCTCGCCGGGGCATGCCCGGCGGCGTGGGTGGCCGGGGGCGTGCGGCGTGCGGTCTCAGGGGAGACGACGGACGAGGTCATGAGGTGCCTTCCGTGACGGAACGTGAACCGGAGCGTGGTCCGGGCTTGCAGGACCCGACGGTATAAGCCAATCTAATGAACATGCAAGGCGGCGGCTATGGATCGTCACGGTATGACACAGAAGCACCTCAGAAGGGATCCCGACGGATGAACTCCTCGATCAGGGCAGCGAGCACGCGCCTGGCGATCATCGGCGGCGGACCGCGAGCGATCGGCGTGCTCGAGCGGCTCGGCGCGAATGCCGCGCTGTGCGAGACCCTCGCGCACGCCCCGCTGCAGGTCGACATCGTGGATCCGCACATGCCCGGAGCCGGACGCATCTGGCGGGCCACGGAGAGCCCGCTGCTGCTGATGAACTCGCGCGCGGCGGACGTCTCGATCTATCCCGATGACACGGTCGACTGCGCCGGCCCCGTCCAGGCAGGCCCCTCGCTCGCGGAGTGGGCCGAGGGGATCCGTCGCGGCACCATCGAGGCACCCACCGCCGGCACCGAGCGCCTCGCCGAGATCGAGGCGCTGCAGGCCGCGGACTTCCCGAGCCGGCGTGTGCAGGCGCTCTACCTCGAATGGTTCTTCGGACAGGTCCTCACACGACTGCCGCAGGCGGTCACGGTCACCGTGCACCGCACCACGGCGACCGCGGTGCGCCCTCCCGCGGTCCGTCCCACGGTGGTGCGCCCCACCGCCGCGGTCGACGGAGCGGGCTGGGTGGTCGAGCTCGAGGACCGTGACCCGCTGCGCGCGGACCTGCTGCTCCTGGCCGCGGGACATACCGATGCGCGCCCGTCGGCCGTCCGGCACCAGCTGTCCTCCTTCGCCCGCCGCCACGGCGGCACCTATCTCGCGCCGTCCCAGGCCTCCGACGCGCAGCTGGACCTCCTCGCCCCCGGGCATGACGTGATCGTGCGTGGCATGGGCCTGGCCTTCATCGACCTGATGGCGCTGCTCACCGAGGGGCGCGGGGGAGTGTTCACGCCGGATCCGCGACCGGGAGAGCACGGGCGCCTGAACTATGTCCCCTCGGGCCGGGAGCCCCGGCTCTGGGTGGGATCGCGCCGTGGGGTGCCCTACCACTCGAAGGTCCGCGACGAGGGCGAGCCCGCTGGGCTCGGCGACCTCGTGCATGTCACCCCCGAGGCGCTGCGCGAGCGGGAGGACGCCGACGGCCTCCTCGACTTCCGCGCCGACGTGGTGCCGCTGATCGCCGCAGAGATCCACCGCTGGGTGCCGGCCTCGCCCCTCGCAGCCCCTGGTGAGGAGCCCCTCGACTGGCTGGACCGTCCACTGTCCTGGCTGGAGGGCGATGCCCATCCGCGGGTCACCCGCGACGCCGTGGTGCGTCACATCGAGCACGACCTCCGCTCCCGCACCCACGGGGACGTCAGCTCCGCCCGGGCTCTGTTCCAGCTGCTGCTGCGCCTGCACGGCGTGCTCGTGGATCAGCTGCCCGCCGCACGGCTCCGCGGCGGCGAGGCCGGCGGCTACCCGCGCTGGTGGCACTCACTGTTCAGCTTCGTCGACTCCGGGCCCCCGCCGCACCGCCTGCACCAGCTGCTCGCGCTCGAGCGTGCCGGGGTGGTCCACTTCCTGGGACCGCAGGTGAGGGTCAGCGCCGACGAGGCCTCCGGCCTGTTCACTGCGCGCGGCGGGGCGGGCGTGCGCGTCACGACCGACGCCCTGGTCGACGCCTTCCTGCCCGAGCCGTCCCTGGCCGAGTCCACGAATCCGCTGCTGCGGGACCTCGTGACCGGCGGTGGGACGGCGGTGGGCAAGGAGTCCGCCGCCTCACCCGGCACGCTCGAGGTCGATTCCCACCACCGGGTGATCGGACCGGACGGCCAGGCGCAGCCTCGGCTGTGGGCCGTCGGCCCCTGGACCTCCGAGCTGCCCGTCGGCGCGTTCGCCCGCCCTCGCACCAACGCCCCCTGCCACCGTCGCAACGATGCCCTCGCCCGCGATCTGCTGGATGCCGCGCTGCGTCACGGCGCGCTGCGCCACGGCGAGACGGCGCGGCCGAGCACGGCGACCCTCTCCATCGAGTCGCCCCTCGAGTCGCCCGTGGAGCCGGCCGTCGAGTTGGCGGTGGAGCCGGCGGTGGAGTCCGCCGGGGCGACCGTCCCGCGCACGGCGCGCATTCCGCGCCTGGGGGTGCTGGGCCCGGGCAAGATCGGCTGCGCGCTCACCCGCGCCGCCCTGCGCCGCGGTGTCGAGGTCACCGTGGCCGGGCGCTCCCCGGCTGCCGCGCTCGCCGCGAGGCTGCCCGGTGCGAGGCACGTCGGCCCCGACGTCCTCGCGTTGAGCTGCGACGTCGTCGCGATCACGGTGCCTCTGCATGTCGCCCTCGCCCTCGAGCCCGCCGCATTCCAGGACGTCGTGGTGATCGACGCGACCAATCCCTGGGGCGAGGCGGACGCCGCCGCGGTCGCGGCCGCCCGCGCCGAGCTCGGCGACCTCGACGGACTGCTGTCCACGAGCGAGCTGCTCGCGGCCCGCCTGCCCGCGGCGCACGTGGTGAAGACCCTGAACCACATCGGCTATCACGACGTCGAGGACCACGGCCGCGAGGACGGCGATCCACAGCGGCGGGCGATCGCCGTGGCGGCCGACGATCAGCGAGCCGCCGATGCCGTGGGCCGGTTGCTGCATCTGATCGGCTACGAGCCCGTGCGGGTCGGCACCCTCGCCGAGGGGCGCGAGCTCGAGCCGGGAGCCGGTCTGTTCAGCGGGTGGAGCACCCGGGATGAGCTGAGCCGGCTCCGCCGGGAGCTGGTGCGCGTCGCCTGAGAGGTTGCCGCCTCAGGATCCCGCGACGGCGGACGGCGGCTGCGCGGCGCGCGCCCGCTCCACGTGCGATCTCGCGTGCTCGAGCGCGCTGTCGAAGTCCACGAACAGGTGCTTGTGGTGGCGCAGTGCCGCGAGCACTCCGACCTGGCGGAACAGGGAGCTGTGGCTGTCCTGCACCCCCTTGATCAGCACCGTGATGCCGCGCCGCTCGAGCCCGCGCACGAGCTCTGCCAGCACCTGGGCGCCGGAGGCGTCGACCCGCTCGAGGCGGGCCAGCCGCAGGATCACCACGGTCACCTCGCCCACTCCCATGACCGTCTCGAAGACCCGCTCGGAAGAGACGAAGAACAGCGGTCCCTGGAAGCGGACTGCGACGATCGAGGTGTCGAGCTCGCTGGGCTGCTCTGCGCGGATCGGTTCGAGCGTCACGCCGGTCGAGCGGGAGGCGGCGCGCAGGGCGACGACCGCTGCGAGCGTCACGCCGATCAGCACCGCGACGATCAGGTCGAAGGACACGGTGATCAATGCGGTGATCGCGAAGATCCAGGCATCGGAGCGGGTGGAGGTCATGATTGCCCGCACCGTGGCCAGGCGCACCATCCGGATCGCGGTCATGAACAGCACCCCGGCCAGGGCCGCCAGCGGGATCATCCCCACCGGTCCGGCCGCGACGTACACCACCGCGAGCAGCACCAGCGCGTGCACGATCGAGGCTGCGCGGGTGCGGGCCCCGGCGCGGATCGACACCGAGGTGCGGGCGATCGCGCCGGTCGCGGGCATGCCGCCGAACAGGGACGCGCCGATCGAGGCGATCCCCTGTCCCACCAGCTCGCGGTCGGGGTCGAAGGCGCCGGTGTCCGCCATGGAGCCGGCCACCCGCGCGGAGAGCAGCGACTCGATCGCAGCGAGCGCCGCGACGGTGGCGGCGGCCGGCAGCAGCACGCCCAGCAGCTCGGGATCGATGCGCGGCAGCGAGGGGGCGGGCAGGCTCGCGGGGATCGCGCCGATCGTGGCCAGCGGACCGGGGATCAGCACGGCCAGCAGTGCGACGACGGCGATCCCGATGAGGGAGCCGGGGATCGAGGGATGGATCCGGGGCGCGATCACCATGCAGGCCGCCACGATCGCCACCGCCCCCAGTGCCCACAGCAGGTAGGCGGGGTCCGCGGCGATGAGGGACTGCGCGGCGGCGACCAGGGCGTTCGAGCTGTGCTCGCCCGGCGCGGCCGGATCCGCGGAGGTGATCAGCGGGATCTGCTGCATGAAGATGATGCAGGCGATGCCGAGTGTGAACCCCTCGATCACCGGCCACGGGATGATCGAGACGACCTTCCCCAGGCGCAGCAGTCCGGTGACCGTGACGATCAGCCCGGCCAGCAGGGTCACGGCCGCGATCGCGCCCACGCCGTAGTTGGCGACGATCGGGACCAGGACCACCACCATGGCCCCCGTCGGCCCTGAGACCTGCACGTTCGAGCCGCCGAACACGGCGGCGAGCAGTCCGGCGACGATCGCGGTGATGAG
The DNA here is from genome assembly GCF_052378395.1 of Brachybacterium sp. AOP29-B2-41. Lineage (NCBI taxonomy): Bacteria > Bacillati > Actinomycetota > Actinomycetes > Micrococcales > Dermabacteraceae > Brachybacterium > Brachybacterium sp. AOP29-B2-41. The sequence goes on along the minus strand of NZ_JBQSXR010000006.1, from coordinate 210,998 downwards.
CCCCTGCTCCGCGGTGAGGCCGGAGCTGACGCCGAAGCCGAGCGCGAGCGGCAGCGCGACGATGCCGACGGTCACGCCCGCGAGCAGGTCCTTCCGCCAGGTCTTCGGCAGCAGGCGGTAGTCCTCGCGGGCGGGCCACAGGCCGCGGGAGCGCACCAATGCCGTGCGCAGACGCGCGGAGAGGGCGGGGGCGGTCATCGCTGTGCCGCCTTGATCTCGGGCAGGCTCTGGGCGGCATCCAGCCGTGCACGGTCCTCGCTGAGCATGTTCAGCAGGAGGGCGCGGGCCACCGCCAGCAGCTCGCGGATGCGCGGATCGGCCAGGCGGTAGTAGACGTGGCTCGCGCGCCGCTCGGAGGTCACCAGGTGGTGGCGACGCAGCACGGCCAGATGCTGGGAGAGGTGGGAGGCCTCGAGCTCGGTCTCGGCCTGGAGCGCGGCGACGCTGACTTCGTCGGCGTCGGCGAGCAGCTCGAGCAGGCGGATGCGGAACGGGTGGGAGAGCCCCTTGAACAGGTTGGCCTTGACCTCGTAGAGGGGACGCTGGCTCTGAGATAGTGGCATGAGGAAATCATCATATCGCGGGGGAGTGCGGGTCGCACGCGATGGTGACCAACGTGATGGAAAGCTGTCCGTATGAGCGCCTCCCTCGTCAGCAGACTCCTCTCGGGCCTCGCGGAGGACGCGGTGCTGGGGCTGGGGGAGCCCACGCACGGAACCGCTGAGGCGTTCGCCCTGAAGTTCGAGGTGATCCACGAGCTGGCCCGGTCGGGCAGCCTCGCGATGCTCGCGTTCGAGGAGTCCTTCACGGTGGGCCTGCAGGTCGATGCCGCGCTGCGCGGAGGGGGAGACCTCGACGCCGCCTGGGATCTGGGCAGCTCGCTCTGGAACACCACGACGATCCGTGAGGGCCTGCGCACGCTGCAGCAGATCATCGCGACCCTCCCCGCAGCGCAGCCGCCCCGGTTCCTCGGCGTCGACATCTCCAAGCCCTATCGCACGGCTCGCGCGCTGCTCGAGAGGGGTGCACAGGCGCCGGCGCTGCGCGCGGTCGCTGCTCGCGATGCGCTCACGGCCGACGGGGTGAGCGCGCTGGTGCAGGTGTGCCGCACGCTCGAGGCCGACGGAGATCCGCAGACGGCGGCGCTCGCGCAGAATCTCCGCCGTCACGCCGACGCGTACCTGCTCGCGCCGGACCTCACCCGGCTGCACCGCCGCGAGGCCCACATGGCCGACACCCTGCTCGAGAACCTGCCCCGCCACGGGATCACCGTGCTCTGGGCGCACAACGAGCACCTCGCCCGGAACCCCGAGGGCTGGGGCGGACCGACGATGGGGCACCTGATCGACCAGGCGCTCGGGGAGCGGTACGTGCCAGTGGGGATGCTGTGCGGCGAGGGTGAATGCCGGGCTGTGGACCCTTCGACCGGCAGAGACGACTACGCGGCGGTGCCGCTGCCGCCGGTCCACGCGGACACCACCGACCGCGCGCTCGCCGAGCTCGGCCGAGCCGTCGTGACCAGCGAGGAGTTCGTGCACCCCGGCCCCCGCCGGTTCATCGGCTGGCAGGTGGACACGTCCCTGTTCACTGACTCACGGGCCGTGCGGGACACCTTCGAGGTGCGCAGAGCCTCCACCGATTTCTCGGCGCTCATCCACCTGCCAGGCAGCACGGCGGATGCCACGGCGACGCGCGCCGTGCTGCGGTAGGGGCGTCGGAGCACGCGCGTCGTCGGCCCATGGCCGACGTTCAGGAGCGGTGGTCGGCCTTCGCTGTGGCGGGCGTGACGTCGCCGGAGAGGAACGAGAGCCCGATCATGACGATCGCCAGGACGAAGTACGCCCAGGTGTCGACGAGGTTCAGCGGCAGGAAGTTCGAGTACGAGTTCGGGTCGACGAGCAGGCCGAAGAGCCACAGCACTGCGGCGAGGCCGCCGCCGATGCGCAGGATCCGGCGCGCCGAGTACGAGAATCTCGACTGCGCGATGGTGACGGCGCCGAAGAGCAGGTGGACGAGGTTGTGCAGCGCGGACACCTGGAAGATGCCCAGCACCATCGCCTCGGAGCCGTAGCCCATCTCGATGTTGTTGTAGTTCGACGTCAAGCCGGGGAAGAATCCTGCGAAGCCGATCGCGAGGAAGAACATCCCGCAGATGATCGCGGCCCACCTCACGGGTGCGCGCGCGGGGTCGTCGTCCGCGCGGGTCAGGGGTGGGTGGACGGGGCCGTCGATGAACATGTCTGTCCCTCCGTTCGTGTGCTCCGTGCAGGAGCTCCGACGGGTCGGCCGGGGCGGTGCTCGCACCGACCGCACGGCTGGGAAGCGGGTGATCCGCTCGACGCTGTGGATTTCAGAGTACGCCCGTGTCGAACGGCGTGGAAGGGGCCGACGGGACGAAGGGCAACGGGACGGAGGGGTGACGGGACGGAGAGGCGATGGCGCCGCGCGGCGGGAGGCGCGGCGCGCGTCAGCTCAGGTCCTTCTCCATCCATTCGTCGGTCTCCGTGGCGGTGCGGCGCACGCCCTCGTCGTCCATGTAGTCGTAGGTCGTGGTGACGAGCTCGCCGAGCCCGCGATAACCGAGCCGCTCGTAGAGCCGGCGGGCGTCGGGGTTGTCCGTGCCGACGCCGAGGCGGAGCCGCCCGGCTGGCTCAGCGAGCTGCTCGGCCTCGCGCATCAGCGCCGCGCCGATGCCCCGGCCGCGGTGCGACTCCAGGACGCCGACGTTGCAGGCCTCGGGGATCTCGTCGTGGACCAGCTGCGCCACCCCGACCGGGTCCTCGCCGTCGACCGCGACCAGGAGGGTGCTGCGACCCGCGCGCATGCTCTCCAGCCAGGCCGGAGCGGCGGAACCCCAGCCCGGCTTCGCTACGGACATCGCCTCGACCAGCTCCTCCGTGAGCGGGCGGATGCTCAGTGCATTCATGCGCCGGCCGCCTGGGCGACGACGTCGGCGAGCACCACGTCGCCGAGGCCCGAGCCCAGGTTCTGCACGACGAGCAGTCCCTCGGGCCGACCACTGCGCAGCAGATCGCCGGTGGCACCGGTCGCGTGCGGGTAGTCCGCTCCGTGCTTGAGCGGGCGCAGTGCCTCGAACTGCGCCGGATCGTCCGCGACCACGGTGCCCGTGCGGGAGATCTCCGCGCCCGCCACCGAGGCGTAGTCCACGGGGAGCAGGGTGGTGTCGGGGGCGACCTCGCCGGGGGCGAGCGCGGTGCCCGTCAGCCCGATCGGCAGCCCGCTGATCACGACGCCCGCCCCGTCCAGGGCGGCAGCGCGGTCGGTGGTGGTGCGCAGCTCGAGGTCCGGGGTGTGCTGGGCGCACCAGGCGGTGAGCTCCTCGAGGGCCTCCGGGCGACGTCCCCAGACCGTGAGCGGGCCGCGACCGAGCGCCTCGATGACCCGGGCATGGGAGCGGGCCTGGACGCCGGTGCCGACGAAGGTGATCGGCCGCCCGTCCAGGGCGAGCGAGGCACCGGTGACCGCGGCGGTGCGCAGGGCCGTCAGCTCGGCGGCATCCAACGTGGCGCGGGTGGTGCCGTCGGCCCCGGAGAGCACCATCAGGCCACCGATCATGTCCTTGCCGCGGGCACGGTTCGAGGGCGTGACCACCACCCACTTCATTCCCAGCAGCCCGCGCTCCGGCCAGGCCGCGGGCATCGCGTTCGCGAACCCACCCTGCTCATGGATCACCTGGGACTTCGGAGTCACTGAGGCGGAGCCATCGGCCAGGGCGAGGAGCGTCTCGCGCATCAGCTCGACCGCACGCGCAGGGGAGGGGAGGAGATCACGGACCTGGTCATCGCTGAGATGGGGCATCCGTCGACCGTATCGCGCACGCCCGCAGCGCGCAGTGGGACACCGAGATGCGAGCTCGGGGAGCGGCCCGGGCGCCTACAGTATCCGCATGACGAATCGATGGGGGAACGACGATCACGGACCGGGTGGGGACCCGTCCTGGCTGGGTGGAGGGGAGCGCAGCGGCGGTGGAACACCGGGCGGAGGGCGAGACTCCGGAGGTTTCTCTTCCGACTTCTCCTCCGACGTCCCGCAGAACCCCCGGGGCGCTCGGGACTCCTGGCCCGCAGCGGAGCCGAACCCCCATGGAAGAGACGGCGCGCAGGATGCGGAGTCGATGGCGCCTCGTTTCGGAGATGCCACCGGAGATGCTGCGAACTCGGAAGGCCGCGGTCAGAACTCTCCCTGGACATCGAGCTTCACCGGGACGTCGAGCGAAGGGAGTACCCGGGGCACTCGCGGAACGATCAGCCGGGTGATCGCGATGCTCGTCCCCTTCATCGGCGTAGCGGTTTTCGCGATCATCGCCATGAGGGCCATGGGCTACAACATCAGCATGCTGTGGGTCGTCGTGCTCTTCGGCCTGCCGCTGATCAGAAGTGCGATCCACCTGGTCAAGAAGAACCTCGGCGACTGACCCGCGGGGCACGACCAGCGGTCACTCGGCGGTGAGACGGTAGGCAGCGCCGTCGGCGGAACGAGTCAGCACTCCCGCATCTACCGCATCCCGCCGCACCAGGGCGACATCCGCGGCGAACATTGCGATCGCGGCGTTCAATTCACCCTCGGTGAGGGTGAGCTCCGACCCGACGCGCTCGAACACGATCTGCGCGATCCGGCTGCTCACCGCGCGTGATTCCTCGGTCTTCACCGGGATCCCCTCCAGCCTGCCTGCCGCGAGGATCGCCTCGTCGGAACGCATCACGCCGAGCGCCTCGGTGATCTCGCGCAGGGTCGCCACATCGGCCTCGCCGTCGCTCGCGAGCCAGCCGAGCCGGGAGAGCGGCCCACGCACCGCAGGATCCTCCGAAGGTCCATCGCCCGCCAGCAGCTGGGCGAGACCGCGGCGCAGCTTCGGGGTCGAGAGCATTGCGAACAGCATCCGGGCGTGACCAAGTGGGATGGCGAGATCGTGCGAGGTGGGCATCGTGGAGCTGCTTCCTGTGGGGAGGGGCGGCGGACAGCTTGCCATGTCACGAGTGTGAGGTCGGGTACTTACGGCCGGCACGTGTCCCAAAGTCAGCCACCTGGGGGATGCTCACGGGAGGAGTTGTCAGGTGAGCTAAGGAGCGTCACAGGTGGTCATGGGCATGCACAGCGGTGCGCCGCTGAGTCCGGTCAGGGGTGTCCGCTGGTGGGCGGTCAGGGGTGCGGCCCTCATCGGCATCGTTCTCGTCGGCGCGACGGCGTTCGCTGCGTTCGGCGGGGACGGCGACCGTCGGGGTGAGGTGGTGCGGGTGATCGATGGCGACACCCTCGTGGCGCTCATCGATGGCGAGGAGACCACCGTTCGGCTGCTCAACGTGGACACCCCCGAGACCAAGCACCCGGACGAAGAGGTCCAGTGCCTCGGGCCCGAGGCGACAGCGTTTCTTACCGAGCGGCTGCCCGCTGGAACGGAGATCGAACTCGAGTACGACGAGGAGCGCCTGGACCGCTATGACCGCACTCTGGCCACGGTCTATGAATCGGAATCGTTGATCAACGCGGAGATCGCTGCGGCAGGGCTGGGAGTGCCGGTCTACTTCGCCCCGAATGATCGCTTCCTGCCCGAGGTGGAGAAGGCATCGCTGGAGGCACGCGAGAGTCAGGTGGGTCTGTTCTCGGCGGAGATCGAGTGCACCCTTCCCTCGCAGCTTCAGGCCCAGGGCGCCGCTGTGGATCAGGTGCCGACGACGGTGGAGGGCGACCCGGGCGATGCGCTCGCCGGCGCGACGAGCGTGCTCGAGGAGCTGGATGTCTTCATCGCAGGCCTCGACGTCGGCGGTCTGCCCGGCCTGGGCAATGCGGTGTTGGCCGGACCGCTGCTCGAGTCGTATCTCCAGGATCTGCGTGAGGACGCAGGCGGTCTGCGCGAGCAGGCGGAGTCCGCACACACCACTTTCGACGAGCTGAAGATCGCCTACGACGAGGAGCAGGAGCGGATCGAGCAGGAGCGCCTCGAGGAGGAGCGTCGCAAGGAGGAGGAGCGCCTCGAGCAGGAGCGCCTGGAACGCGAGGAGCAGGAGCGTCTGGAACGGGAGGAACAGGAGCGCAAGGAGCGCGAGGAGCGGGAGAAGCCGAAGCGGCCCGTCGCCTCCACGACCGCGCAGCAGCCTGCCGGGAAGAGCTCGAACTCCGGGTCGAAGAGCTCCTCGTCCGGAGGGTCCAGCTCGGGCGGTGGTTCCGGCAGCAGCTCTGGGTCCTCTGGCGGCTCGTCCTCCGAAGGGAAGTCCTCGGGCCGGGGCGGCTCGAACGGATCTGGATCCCCGTCGAGCTCGAGCTGCGTCCCGTACGGGCCCGAGATCCCGCACGCCGACGCCGGCGGGTACACGGGTAAGCGATACGGCATGCCCGGAGGGAAGACCTTCCGGAAGTGCAGCTGACCGCTTCTCGGTGCGAGGATGGGTGCATCGGGCGCTCGGTGCCCGGGCCGCACCGCAGGAGGAGCACGCCATGGAGTACGTGAAGCTCGGCAGCACCGGTCTGGACGTCTCGCGCCTCTGTCTGGGCGCGATGGGCTTCGGGGACCCCGAGAGATGGATCCACCAGTGGGTGCTCGAGGAAGATGCGGCCCGCCCCGTCATCAGGCACGCCCTCGACGTCGGCATCAACTTCTTCGACACCGCGAACGTCTACTCGATCGGCCGCAGCGAGGAGATCCTCGGTAAGGCGCTGGTGGATTTCGCGAAGCGCGACGAGATCGTGCTGGCCACCAAGGTGCACGGTCGCATGCACGACGGGCCCAACGGCGCCGGTCTCTCCCGCAAGGCGATCCTCGCCGAGGTCGAGGCCAGCCTGCGGCGGCTCGGCACCGACTACATCGACCTCTACATCATCCACCGCTGGGACTACACGGTCCCGATCGAGGAGACGATGCGCGCCCTGGACGATGTGGTGCGCTCCGGGAAGGTGCGCTACATCGGCGCCTCGGCGATGTTCTCCTGGCAGTTCCTGCAGGCGCAGCACGTGGCCGAGGTGAACGGGTGGACGAAATTCATCTCGATGCAGAACCACTACAACCTCCTCTACCGCGAGGAGGAGCGGGAGATGATGCCGCTGCTGCGGGAGCTGGGCGTCGCCTCCACCCCGTACAGCCCGCTCGCCGCCGGGCGCCTCACCCGCGACTGGAACGCGGACACCGAACGCGCCCGCACCGACGCCACCGCGCAGACGAAGTACGACTCGACAGAGGACACGGACCGCGCGATCGTCGAGCACGTCGCGCGGATCGCCGAGGACCGCGGCGTCGAGCGCGTGCATGTGGCACTGGCCTGGCTGCTCGCGAAGGATCCGGTGGTCTCCCCGATCATCGGCGCCACGAAGATCAGCCATCTCGATAGTGCTCTCGGCGGGCTCGACCTCGAGCTCACGGTCGACGAGATCGCTGCGCTCGAGGCGCCGTACGTCCCCCACCAGGTCTCGGGTGCGCTGGCGCCGAGCGAGAGCGTCCCGGGACGGCCCCCGGGCTCTCGCCGCTGACCCGCTCCACCGGGGGCCGAGCGCCGCGCGGGCCGGCGGCGCCGCGCCCGGGTGGCGCCGCCTACGGTGGCGCGGTGGCGCGGCGGTGGCCACAGTCGCGCCTAAAAGATTGTGCACAACTTAATTGTGTGCAATTCTTTCCACATGGCGACGACGGATGAGATGGTCTGCTTCTCCCTCTACGCGGCCCAGCGGGCCACCACCCAGGCGTATCGGGCCCTGCTCGAGCCCTGGGGCCTGACCTACGGCCAGTACCTGGTGCTCGTGGTGCTGTGGAGCGATGAGGAGAAGACCGTCTCGGCGCTGGGGGAGACCCTCCAGCTCGACTCCGGGACGCTCTCGCCGATGCTGCGCCGCATGGAGGCCGCCGGTCTCGTGCAGCGCACGCGCGGCGAGGTGGATCAGCGGGTGGTGCGCGTCGTGCTCACGGCTCGCGGCGGCGAGCTGCGCGATGAGCTCGCCCACGTCCCGGCGTGCATCGCCGAAGGCACCGGGCTCGGCAGCATCGCCGCGGCGCGAGAGCTGATCGACACCCTGCAGGCGCTCACCCGGACGATGCACACCGTCGCCGCCACCGAGCCCCCGGCGTCCCCGCCGGAGGAACCACCCGGCCCCGGCCGGAATCGATGAAGGAGATCCCATGAAGGCCCTCTATACCGCAGAATCCCTGTCCACCGGCTCCGGCCGCGACGGTCACGTCCGCACTGTGGACGGTGCGGTGGATCTCGACATGGCCACGCCGAAGGAGATGGGCGGCACCGGCGCGGGCGCGAATCCCGAGCAGCTGTTCGCCGCCGGCTACGCCGCCTGCTTCCACTCCGCGCTGACCCTGGTCGCACGCCAGAACAAGGCCGATGTCACCGACTCGACCGTCGGCGCACGGGTGCAGATCGGGCCGGACGAGAACGGAGGCTTCCAGCTGGCCGTCGAGCTCGAGGTGGTCATCCCGAACCTCGCGCACGAGCAGGCGCAGGAGCTCGCGGACGCCGCCCACCAGGTGTGCCCCTACTCGAACGCCACCCGCGGCAACATCCAGGTGACCGTCACCGTCTCGGACGACTGAAGCGCGCCCCGGCGGCCGTCATGAATTCTCCGTGACGGCCGCGCGTCGGCTCCACAGCAGTGCGGCGACCATGGTCCCCGCGAACCCTGCCAGGAGATCGGTGAGGGTGTCCGCCGGGGTGACGTGGACGGTGGGGTCCACCCAGTGGTGACCGGCCAGCTCCATCAGCTCCCACACCACCGCCAGCAGCGCCCCGGTGGTGATCACCCTCGCCGCCGGCGGCCGCGAACGGTGCAGCACGCGCGCCACCAGCACGGCCAGCAGGCCGGTGAGTGCTGCGTGCACGGGCAGGTCCCACCACGGAAGCCTCTCGTACAGCAGCAGGAACGAGCTGATCGCCGCGACCAGGCACGCCAGCGAGGTCGCGATCTCCCAGCGGATCGGCAAGCCCGACCGCCACGCCACCACCTGCGCGAGCGCGACCAGCATCGACACCGCCACCTCCACCCAATGGCCGGTGAGGGCGAAGCCGAGGGCCAGTGCCAACCCCGACCACCGCACCGGCAGCAGCGCCACCGATCGGGCGACGCCCGCTGCGCGGCCGCTCATCTGCCGGGCCGCGCCGCGGTGACGGTGAGGGACCCGCGACACCGTGCCACCCAGCGCTCCCACGGCCGCTCTCGACGCCAGTTGCGACGGAGGGTGAGCGCGGCCCGGCGCCAGCGCAGCAGCTGGCCGCGGTCCAGGGCCAGTGCCCGCGAGGACATGGTGACGCCGACCTCGCGCGAGAACTGCACCCTCTGGCCCGGCCGCACCTGGAACGAGAGGTCCATGTCGTCGTGCACCTCCGCGCTGCGCGAGGCCCCCTCCCGCGCCTGCTCCCACCAGGACCGCGGCATCGACATCGTGGTGCCGAACGCCGGGAAGTGACCCAGCGCCGCCGCCGTCAGCAGCAGATATCCGCCGACGTAGACGGCAGAGACGAGCCCCGCCCACGGCCGAGGAAGGCGGAACAGGCCCGGCCCGGTGACGATCACCGTGCCGGGGGCCGCGGCGGTGTGCTCCCGCCGGTGCGCGGCGAGCCATCCCGGCGGGGGCCGACTGTCGGCATCGCAGCGGACGATCAGGTCACCGCGAGCGGCGTCGTACCCGAGCGCCGCCGCCCCGGCGATGCCCGGCACCGGGTGCGTCAGGACGGTGCAGCCCCCGGAGCGTGCCACGGCGGCGCTGTGGTCGCTCGATCCGTTGTCCACCACGACGATCTCCAGCGGCGGTTCCGTCTGCTGGGCGAGGGCGCTCAGCAGCCCGCGCAGCTCGCGCGCGTCGTTCCGGACGGGCACGACGACGGAACAGGTCGGTGTCATGGTCTCCACACTTGCTCACGCTATCCGCACCGAGGGATCAGCGCCGCCGCGCCCGGAGCAGGTGCCGCGTGGAGTGGGCGACGAAGGAGCCGTCCCGGCGGATGATCTCGTCCATCGCCAGCAGCTGCTCCCGGTAGCGGTCCACGTCGAAGCCCGGCACCCACCACACGCATTTCCGCAGGATCCACACCACGGCCCCCACATCGAAGAACTCCATCCGCAGGCGCGCGGTGCGCAGCACGGTGACCTCGAGTCCCGCGGCCTCCGCCGCGGCGGTCTCGTCCTCGGGGTGGCGGCCGCGGCGCTGAGCCTCGGTGGTGGGCCCGACGAAATGCTCGATCAGCGCGAAGGCGGAGCCCGGGCCGACATGCTGGGCCAGGTACTCGCCTCCCGGGGCGAGTACGCGGGCGATCTCCGGCCAGTCCGGGCGCACCGGGTGGCGGGAGGTGATCAGATCTGCGGTGCCATCGGGCAACGGGATCCGGGCGCCGGGCTCGGTCTCATGCACCTGCACCCCGCGCGGGCCCAGCAGTGCTAGGGCCTGCGCGGCATTCGGCGGCCAGGACTCGGTGACGTGCTGCTGAGCGGCGAGGCGCGGGCACTGCCCGAGCACCTCCCCGCCCCCTGTGTCGAGATCGATCGCGAGCTCGGCACCGGCCACCGCCTCGGCGAGCAGCCCGGCGTAGCCCCAGTCCGGACGCTCCTCCGCGGCGCGGCCGTCCAGCCAGCCGAAGCCCCAGCCGTCCACGTCTGCCGCGGTTGCCTCGGCGATCAGCTCGTCGACCGAACTCTGCCGGTCGGTTCGTGGCAGATGCGCAGTGAGCGTGGCACGGATCCGGTCCACGCTCTCGGCGAGCGGCACAGCGGCGGTATCGAGTACGACGTCGGCCGGGATCAGCGGCTTCTGCTGTGCCCATTCGGCATGTACGCGGCGCAGGAGACCCTCCTGCCGGGAGACCCCGCGGGTCGGGTCAGTCAAAGCCCTGGACAGTGCGGTCTCGACAGCACAGGTGAGAACCACCGTGAGCAGAGGCGTTCCCGCGGGAACGTTTCTGAGCACGAGATCGAACTCGCTGCGGCTGCTCACGGACTCGGCGATCACCAGGTCCAGGCCTGCGTCGAGCCACTGGGTGGTGACCGAGGCGAAGATGCGGTGGGCGTCGGCCCAGTCCGGGAGCGTCGGCCGCGCCATGTCCGCGATCTGGTCCAGCTCCACCAGCGCGAGCTGGTGCCCGTCGGCTCGCAGCGCCTTGGCGAGAGCCCGGGAGACGGCGCTCTTGCCCGCGGCGATCGGTCCGGCGATGAGGACGAGGAGCGTGCGGGACGGGGGTGTCGTCATCGGAGGCGGCCTTTCATCGGCGGGAGTGTGCCGCGAGCTTGCGGGGTGACCAGAGCAGGCGAGGCGCTGACAGTATGCCGCTCTGCTCCCGGGCCCTACGAGAGCGCCTGGTGAGCCGATGTCGATGCGACCGGCCCCGTGACAGGGCCGGCCGCATCGACCAGGGGGGGGCGGTCAGTGCGCAGCTCGAGAGGTGGCGGCGGTCTCTCGGGATCGTGAACTCCTGCCCTCGAGAGCTCGCCTCCGAGCGCCCGTGGGCGCCGTGCACCGCACCGTCTCCGGGGCGGCTGCGAAGGCAGCTGCCGAGGCAGTTGCCCCGGATAGACTGCTGCCCCGGATAGACTGCGGGTTTCCATGCAGGCAGGACTGGGATGACGGAGGAAACAGTGCCCGACTGGGAATACGGGGTGGAGGCATGAGTGCCTTGACCGTGGTGCTGGTGGTCCTCGCGGCGGTGCTCGGCGTCGCCTGGGTCATCTCGATCTACATCACCAACGTCACCGCCAAGCCCGGAGGGATCCCTCCGTGGGTGATGTGGCTGGGGGCGGCCGCACTGGTGGTCGCCATCGTGGCGCTCGTGACCAGTCTGTGAGCCCGTCGGGGCCTGGATATGCTCGCCGCATGTCGCAGGCTCCTTTCGTTCCGATCATCCCGGCCGGCGGTGCCGGTACTCGGCTCTGGCCGCTCTCGCGCCGCGCTCGTCCCAAGTTCCTGCTCGACCTCACCGGCAGCGGGTCCTCGCTCCTGCAGCAGACCGTGCAGCGGCTCGTGCCGCTCGCCGACCGCTCGCCGATCGTGGTCACCGGCGCGGTTCATGTCTCTGCGGTGCAGGAGCAGGTGGGCATCCCCCGGGGGCGGCATGGCGTGCAAGGCGCGCGGCAGGGCGAGGCGCAGGACAAGGCGCAGAGCGGCGACCCGACGCACTCGGCACGGATCCTCGTCGAGCCGTCCCCACGCAACTCGATGCCGGCGATCGCGCTGGCTGCCGCGCTGGTGGAGCGCGAGGAGCCCGACGCGGTCATCGGGTCGTTCGCGGCGGATCATCTGATCACCGATCAGCAGGCCTTCTGCGAGGCGGTCACAGCGGCACGGCGTGCCGCCGAGCTCGGCTACCTGGTCACCCTCGGCATCCAGCCCACTCATGCGGCGACCGGTTTCGGATATATCGAGCAGGGCGGGGACGCCGGGCCCGTCGGCGGCACGGACGGTGGCGCCGCGGCCCTGCATGCGACCGGTGCTCGGCCGGTGTCCCGCTTCGTCGAGAAGCCCGACAGCGAGACCGCGGAGCAGTTCTTCACCGCGGGCACGTTCTTCTGGAATGCCGGCATGTTCGTGGTGCGCGCCCGGGTGCTGCTCGACGAGCTGGCCGCACAGATCCCTGGTCTCGCCGCCGGTGTGCGGGAGATCGCCGCAGTGCATGGCACGGCGGACTACGACCGGGTGCTCGCCGAGACCTGGCCGCGTCTGACCAGCATCGCGATCGATCACGCGCTCGCCGAGCCGCTCGCCGCCGCGGGCAAGGTGGCCGTGGTGCCCGCGACCTTCGGCTGGGATGACGTGGGCGATTTCGCGGCGCTCGCCCGGCAGCTGCGGGAGAACGGCCCCGGCTCAGGTGCTGCCACTGGCGGCGCGAGCGGTTCCGCCTCGGCCGACGGTCGGGTCCCCGTGCTGGGCGCTCGTGCGGTCGGCGCTGCAGACTCCGACGTCCGGGTGCTGGGGAGCCAGGCCGTCGCCGCGCTGTCCTCCACGGCGACGGTCTACGGATCCACGGACCGCCTCGTCGCGCTGGTCGGAGTGCAGGGGATCAGCATCGTCGACACCGAGGATGCCCTGCTCGTGATCGCCGACGACGACGCCCAGCGGCTCGCTGGACTGGTCGCCCAGCTGAGCGACCGCGGCCGCGACGACCTGCGCTGACGCGGGGCTGCCGCTGCGTCCGTGCTGCGTCGATGCTGCGTCGACGACGCGCTGATGCCGCAGCCACGGTCGTCTCTGACCTCTGATCTCCGACCCCAGCCGGCCCCCGTCAGCCACCCAGTTCGAGCACCCGGATCGCGAGCTGAACCCGGTTGGTGACCTGCAGCTTGTGATAGAGCCTGCCGAGGTGGGTCTTCACCGTGGCGACCGACATGAACAGGCTCTCTCCGACCTCCTGATTGGCGAGCCCACGGGCGACCAGCCGCGCCACCTCCCACTCACGCTCGGTGATGCCCGCAGGAGCGGGGGCGGTCTCGGTGCCGTCGGTCGTCCCGACCTCCGCGGCGGCGGAACCGCCAGTGCCGGAGGCGGCGAGCCGCACCAGGCGCGTGAGCACCTCGGGCGAGAAGCGCGGTCGATCGCCGGCGGCGTCGAGCACCGCCTGCACCACCTCCTCGGGCGGGGAATCCTTGAGCAGGAACGACACCGCACCGGCGCGCAGCGCCTCCAGCAGGAAGTTGTCGGTGTCGAAGGCGGTCAGCATCACCACCCTGGCCGCGCTGCCCTCGGTGCGGAGAACCTGCAGGGCCTCGAGCCCGGTCATGCGGGGCATGCGGATATCCATCAGCACCACATCGGGGGCCAGGGAGCGGATCTGCTCGAGGGCTGACTCGCCATCGGTCGCCTCCCCGACCACCACGATGCCGTGCGCACCGTCGATCATCAGCCGCAGGCCGGCGCGCATCAGCGCCTCATCGTCCACCAGCAGCACCCGCACCCCGCGCTCGACGGCATGATCCTGATCCTCGGCACTGTTCACCATGGCATCCATGCTTCCACCTCGAAGATCCCGTCGCTCGCGCCGTACCGCGCCTCGCCGCCCAGCAGGCGTGCCCGCTCCTGCACCCCGAGCAGCCCGTGACCGGTCGACGTCGCCGCTGCCACCGGTGCGGAGGGCAGTGGGTTCCGGGCCCGCAGCACCACCCGCTGGTCACAGCGGAGGAGTTCCACCTGCAGCGGGGTGCCCGGAGCATGTTTGGCGGCGTTCACGGTGACCTCGCCGAGGATCCGGGCCAGCGCCACCACCGTGCTGCGGTCGCGGGCCAGGAGATCCTCCGCAGTCAGGCCCTCCCAGCGCAGCGCGACCTCCCGCCCCTCCTCCCGGCATCGTTCGACGATGCCCTCCAGGGTCGGAGCGGTGGCCAGCGGCTGATCACCCTCGGTGCTGCGCAGCCCCGTCAGCACCGTGCGCAGCTCCCGGTTCGCCTGCTGCGCGGCGTCCCTCACCGTCCCCGCGGAACGGCGCAGCGCCTCCGGGGAGAGGTCCTCGCGGTAGGCCATGGCGCCGGCATGCATGGCGATCGTGGCCAGGTGGTGGGAGATGCTGTCATGCATGTCGCGGGCCAGCGCCGCCCGCTCCTCGGCGCGCACCCGGGCGACGTCGGCCTCCCGCTCCCGCACCTGGGCGGTGGCCTCCCGCTCGGCGGCGGCGCGCTCCCGCTGGGCGGTCTCCCGCTCCCGCTCCGCCGAGGCCGCCCGTTCCTGCCAAGAGGTCAGGAGCTCGTGGCGCGTTCCCACCACGTGGCCGATCAGCAGCGGGATCAGCGCGAGCACCACCATCACCCCCACCGCGGAGAGCACGAGGACATCCGGCTCATCGCCTCGGAGCCGGGCATCGAGGCTCAGCGTCGCCAGCGAGGTGCCCGCGACCAGCAGGACCGCCCCGACATCGAGCACCGTGCGGCGTCGCAGCCCGATCCGGTACAGGGCCAGCGCCGCGGCCGGCATCGACCACACGCTGAGCCCGACAGAAGCGGCCAGCAGCAGATGGGCCGCGCTGTGCAGCCGCCCCGGCCGCAGGAAACGCAGCGGCCCGATCGCCAGGGTCGCCACGATCCCCACCAGCGCATCGACGGCGTACAGCGCCACCAGGCCGCCGGGAGGCTGGTCGGAGAACTCCATCAGCAGTGACCCGAAGCTGATCAGGAACAGCAGCAGTCCCAGCGCCGTGCCGACGAGGCTCTGCACCACCGCGATCGCCCACTGGTGCGGGCTGCGCACCGAGGGTGCGGCCGAGGGGTGCAGGACGGGGAGGGTCATGGAGCCAGCGTAGAGAGCGGGAGGCGGCTGACGGATCGTCCGCGCGGCTGATGGCGTGGCCGGCAGGGTCGGTCGATCGGTCAGGGCGGCCCCGACGCGGGGCGGATGCGGAGCGGCCGACGGGACAGACAGGATCGAGGCATGAACGAGCACGCTCTGCTTCCCCCGTCCCCGCCGTCCTCCCCTCCTGCTGCTGCCAGCGAGCTCCGCAGCACCGCGGGGCCGTTGCCGGCGATGGACACTCGCGTCTCCCACGGCACTGCCCCTGCGAGCCTTCAGATCTCCCAGCGCGGCTCCGGTGCGATCTCGCAGCCCTACCATCGCGCCGCTCGTGCGATCCCGCACCGCCGCTACTGGTGGCGTCCCCTGGTGACGATCGTGGTGGCCTTCGCGGCCTATGTCGTGATGAACCTCCAGCTGCTGGTGCCGCTGGTGATCGCGAGCGTGATCTGGCCGAACCTGGCGCCCAGCGCCACCCTGATGGATCCCCTGAACCCCGTCGAGCAGCTGATGGGCCTGGGCATGCTCGCACTGCTGGTCCCGGCGGTGCTGGTGGGAACCCTCGCCGGGTACGGTCGCGCCGGGATCGCGCTCTCGGTGACAGGACGGTTCCGCTGGGGCCTGCTGGGCCGCGCCGCGCTCGTGGTGGTGCCGGTGTACGTGCTGCTGAACCTGGTGCTGAACCTGATCCTGGAGCGCGAGGCGATCGTGATGCCGCCGCTCGAGGCGGGCGTGATCATCGCCTGGCTGCTGGCGCTCCTGCTCTCCCCGCTGCAGAGCGCGGGGGAGGAGTTCGCGTTCCGGGCCCTGCCGATGCAGCTCCTCGGCACCTGGCTGCGATGGCCGCTGATCGGGATCCTGGTCCCGGTGCCGCTGTTCATGCTGGGCCACGGCTACAACTGGCTGGGCCAGATCGACATCGCCGTCTTCGCGATCGTGATGGGGCTGCTGGCCTGGAAGACCGGAGGGCTGGAGATCCCGATCCTGCTGCACGCCGCCAACAACTGGACCCTGTTCGCGATCGCCCCGCTGATCCCCGGCTTCACCGAACAGGGGGAGGTCCGCCTGCTCGGCTTCGTGCTCGCGATGGCGCCGATGCTGCTGCTCTCGGCCGGGATCTGGTGGTGGTACTCCCGGCGCGAGGGCCTCGGGCTGTGGGAGCCGCAGCGCGGCAGCGTGCAGACCCTCGCGGCGTAGAACGTCGTGACTCGGAGCGTCTCAGCTCAGACCCGCTCTCCCAGGGCCGCCATGACTTCGCGCCCGTGCTCGGTCTGAGGGAAGCGGTCCACGATCTCCTGCAACGTCGCGGCGTCGCCGCTGCTGCCGAAGGCCTCGCTGAACGGCTGCAGGCGCACCCCTTCGGCGAGGGGGCCGATCAGCAGTGGATCGAAGCCCAGCTCCTCCACCAGCGCGCCCACGGTCTCGGCCTGCGGGGAGGGGCCCGCGATCGCGATCGCGGCCCGGGGTGCGGCACGGCCGGCGAGGTCCTCGAGATCGTGATAGCCCATGTGGTTGAAAGTCTTCACCACGGTCGCGCCGGGCAGCAGACCCTGCACGAACTCGCTCGTCGAGGCGCCGGGATGCGAGAACTCCTCGAGGATCCCGTCGGTCTCCCACCAGTAGTTCATGGCATCCACCACGAGCTTGCCCTGGAGGGCGTCGGCGGGGATCGAGGCGTGCTTCCCCAGTGGCAGCGCGAGGATCACCAGATCCGCGCGCTCGGCGGCTTCCCGGGTGGTCACGGCCTGGGCCCCGGGGGCGAGGACCTCGGTGATCAGCTCGATCTCGGCGGGATCACCGGAGCCCGAGATCAGCACCTCGTGTCCGGCGGCGAGGGCCAGGCGGGCCAGCACGGTGCCGACCTTGCCAGCGCCGAGGATGCCAAGGGTGCGGGGGAGGGAGGAGTTCATGCCCCCAGCAACGCGCCGGGCGGGCGCGACCTTCCCGGACGTGACCGGACTCGCGCTCGCCCGCCGGGCCTGCCTGAGCTCACCCTGCATGGGCCCACCCTGCATGAGCTCGCGCAGCCCCGGGTGGCCGGCAGTGCGGGCGCTTCAGCTCTGCGAGGCAGGGACGTCGATCTGCCAGAGAACGCCGAAGCGGTCCTTGACCTGCCCGTAGTGGTCGCCCCAGGGAGCCTGCTCGAACGGGAGCTCGATGCTGGCGCCGGTGGAGGTGAGCTTCTCGATCAGGGCTCGGGCATCTGCCACGGAGCTCGGCATGACCATCAGGGAGTAGGCGGAGCCGTCCAGCGGCTGAGGGCACTCGCCGATGTCGTCGCCACCGGCGAGCGTGACCAGACCTCCCTGCAGCTGAGCATGGGCGATGGACTCCGCCGGAGGGGTGAACGGCATGCCCTCCATGGGGTTGTCGCCGTACGTCATGACGTCGAGGGTTCCCCCGAAGACCTCCTGGTAGTACGACATGGCCTCGGCGGCATTGCCGGGAAACGAGATGTACGGCGTGGAACTGGGCACGGTTCCTCCTCAGGTGCGGGGTCGCGCTGCGATCCCTCGTGCGGGTCATCGTGCCACCGGCGGCCGACGGACGGAACAGCGTCGGAGGTAATGCTTCTGCCGGGCTGAGGAGCGGGCGGCTCCCCGGCACCGCTGCGGGACGGACGAGGTGCGCGGAACACGGTGCTCGTGGTGACGCTCACTGCACCCTCAGCCAGGGAGTTCTAGAGTGGACGGGTCATGTGCCGACTCTTCGCTCTTCATTCCGACCACCCCGTCACCGCCGATCTGTGGCTGCTCGATGCGCCCTACTCCCTGCTGAACCAGTCGCGCTTCAACGCCGACGGCACCGGCCTGGGATGGATCGATGAGGAGGGACAGCCCCGGATCCGCAAGCGCCCCGTCGCGGCGTACGCATCGGAAGCGTTCACGGGCTTCGCGACCACGCTCCGCTCCCGCGCGATGCTCGCCCATCTGCGTCTCTCCTCCGGCACCGGGCATTGCGACGAGAACACGCACCCGTTCCTGCAGGACGGCATCATCTCCGCCCACAACGGGGTCCTGGAGATCACCGAGGAGATGCGGCAGCGGGTCGCCGCGCTCGGCGCCGCTCACCACGTCCAGGGCTCGACCGACAGCGAGTGGATGGCCGCACTGATCACCGGTGAGGTGGCCGCCCACGGCGGTGACCTGCGCACCGGGGTGACCGCCGCGCTGTGCTGGATCGCCGGTCATGTCCCCGTCTACTCCGTGAACGTCCTGGTGATGAAGGGGGAGGAGCTCATCGCCGTGCGTCTGCCCGCGACCAACGAGCTGTGGATCCTCGATCGCCCTGCTGTCGTGGACACGCGGGATGACGCCCTCGAGCAGTCCTCGGACTCGCTCACCGTGCGCGCCCGCAGTGAGGACCCACGCGGGGCACGCTCCGTCGTCATCGCGAGCGAACCCCTGGACGACGATCCCGCCTGGCGACTCCTCGACTCCGGCGAGCTGGTGCACCTCACGGCCGACGGGCGGGTCCGCAGCGACCGTCCCTTCGGTCCGCTCGCCCACGCGCTCAGCATCGAGGATCTCGGCCTGTCGGCCGCAGCCTCCCAGGCCCATGCCGCGCAGGCCCGCGCCCACGAGGCCCGCCGCCGGCACCTCACTGAGAACACCGCCAGCACCGCCAGCACCGCCCACCCCGCCGGCACTGCCAGCACCGCCCACCCCGCCGGCGCCGATCTCGCGCGCCCTCACGAGAGTGCAGAGAACGCCGCATGAATCTTCTCGGGACCGAGCGTCCGACCCCTTATCACCGGCTCGCGACGCTGCGGCCCGAATGGTCGGCCCGGTTACGGCCGCTGCTGACCGTGGTCGCGGCTCTCATCGCCTATGTGGTGCTGGCCTCCGTGCTGCTCGTGCTGATGATCCTGGTGCTTGCCCTCGCGCCCGGCGTGAACGTCGCCATCGGCGTGACCAGCGGTGATCCCACCAGTCCGCTGGATGCGGTGCTCGCGCTGCTGATGGGCTCCCTGTGGCTCCCTGCCGGGATCGTGGGAGTGCGCGTCGGCGGCTGGCGGCCTCTGGGCCCGGCCTGGTCCGTCGCTGCCCGGTTCCGTCGTGACCTGCTGAGCCCGCTCGGCGCATGGGTGGCGGCCGGGGCGCTGGCGACGGTCGCGATCGCCGCGGTGGCCGGTCATCTCGCCAGCTCCGGAGAGTCGGCGGGTGCTCCGGGCGGCGGAGTCTCGGTGCTCCAGCTGCTGCTGGTGGTGGTGATCGTGCTGGTCCTGGCCCCGCTCCAGGCCGTGGGCCTCGAACTGGCGCTGCGCGGCATGATCCTCCAGGCCGTCGGCACCTGGCTGCGCAGCCCCGTGGTGCCCTTCGTGGTCGTCGCCGGGGTCTCGCTGATCGGCCGTCAGCTCACACCCGCCGTGGTGATCCCGGCGCTCGCCCTGGCGTTCGCCGCCGCGGTGCTCGCCTGGAAGAGCGGCGGCCTCGAGCTGTCGATCATCCTCACCCTCACGCTCACCGTGGGCTCGCTGATCGTCTCCGCGCTCGCCGCCGGCACCGGTGCGGGTGCCGGTGCCTCGGCGCTCAGCGCCGCGGTGGCCGCCCCCGGCACCTCGGCCGCGGCGCTCGCCGATCACGGGGCGGCTGCCGGTTATGACGAGCTGGCCAGTGCAGGATCATTCGCCGGCCTCGATGACGCGGCCCTCGCCGGGGGAGCGGCCTCCGCGGTCGCGGCCCTGCTGCTCACAGCATTGATCGTCGTGATGATCAGCCGACGCGAGGGGCTGCGCCTGCTCGAGCCCGTCGGCCGGGCTGCGGATGCACCGGCTCCGGGGCCCGTGCTGATCTGACCTGTCACACCTGCGGCGCTGCCCCAAGACTGACGGGGACTGACGGGCCTGCCCTTCCTCAGCTGCGGATCGCGTCGATGACCTTGATCCGGGTGGCGATCAGCGCGGGGAGGGCGCCGGCGAGGACACCCACCAGGGTCGCCGCACCGAGGCCCACCACCACCGCCTCCACCGGGAAGGGAGGCAGCTCCACCAGCCCGATACCACTGAAGAAGGTGGAGACGAACGGGGCCTTCACCAGGGCGATCGCGCCGGTCACCCCCACCGCGCCGGCGAGCACCGTGGCGACCACCGACTCCATCAGCACGCCCACGAAGATCCGGCCGCCGGTGGCGCCGTAGGAGCGTCGGATCCCGATCTCCCGCACCCGGAAGCGCACCGTGACCAGGGAGATGTTCACCAGGCCCAGGGCGCCGAGCACCAGGATCACCAGCGCCACGCCGATGACCGCATAGGCGAGCACCGGGAAGCCCAGATCCTCGGCGGACATCGAGCTCGGATGGACCTCGAAGGATCCCACCGCGGTGTTCCGCAGCGAGGCGCCCAGGCGCTCGCGGATCTCGTCGGCCTGCTCCGGCGGCACCCACAGGATGTAGTCGGAGACCACCGGGGCTTCGGTCCGGCCGGGCAGCGCGCTCATGCTGCCGGCGGCGACGTACGCCTGCAGTCCCCAGTCCGTCTCCTCGGCCGCGGGGAGCACGCCGACCACGATCGCCTGGTCGGAGTCGGTCGCTCCCGTGGGTCCGTAGATCGTGACCGGCTCGGTCCCCAGGTCCGGGCGTCCCAGTTGCTCGTACATCGGCGCGTTGACCACCAGTGCAGGGGCCAGGCGGCGGGCGTCGGAGTCCGCGAGCCAGCGGCCGTCGGCGACCGTGGTGCGGTAGATGTTCCCGTAGGCGGGGTCCACCCCGGTCAGCTGCGCCGACTTCACGCCATGCGGGGTCTGCACGCGCAGCGAGTCGTTGATGCGGCGGGTGCGCTGGTCGATGCCGAGCCGTTCGATCTGCTCGAGCACCACCGCATCCTGCTCCTCGGGGGTGACCTCGGCCGCGGAGCCTGCCGGGTAGATCGTCAGGGTCGTATCGCGTCCCGCCCACGTCTCGGTGGACTGGGTGAGGGCGCTGGTGAGCATGCCGCCGCCGCCCATCACCGCGGTCAGCGCGAAGACGGAGAACGCCACCCCGATCAGGGACAGCAGGATGCGGCCCTTGTTCACGCGCAGCTCGCCGTAGGCCTCGACGATCGAGGCGATCAGGCCGGTCATGCCACCGCCTCCCGTCCGGCGCGGATTCCCACGGTCGCCGACAGCGCCCCGCGAGCGTCGGCCCCGCCGACGTCGTGCAGAGTGCCCTCGTTCAGCAGGAACGAGCGCCGGGACATCGCGGCGACCTGCAAGTCGTGGGTGATGGTGACCAGTGCGGCGTCGGAGTCGCGCGCGATCTCGTCCAGCAGCGCCATCACCGCCTCGCCGGTGGTGACGTCGAGAGCTCCGGTGGGCTCATCGGCCAGGATCAGCCGGGGCTTGCGCACCAGGGCACGGGCCACGGCCACTCGCTGCTGCTCGCCGCCGGAGAGACGGGAGGGTTGCTGCTGCGCACGGTCGGCCAGGCCCACCCGGTCGAGCATCTCCAGGGCGAGCTTCTCCCGCCGCCAGAACTGGCCAGCGGTGCCGTACATCAGCGGCATCATCACGTTCTCGAGCGCGGTGCGCTTGTCCAACAGGTTGAACTGCTGGAAGACGAAGCCGATCGAGGCGCCGCGCATGCGGGCGCGCCTGCGTTCCCCGAGCCGGGAGACGTCCACCCCGTCGAACAGCAGCTCGCCGCCGCTCTGGTGGTCGATCAGGCCCAGCAGGTTCAGCAGAGTGGTCTTGCCGGAACCGGAGCGGCCGACGATCGCCACATGGTCCCCGGCCTCGACCGTGAGGTCGATGCCGCGCAGGATGTGCAGCTCCTCCCGGCTGGGCAGGCGCACGGAGCGGCGCAGATCGCGCAGCTCGAGCAGAGGCGCGCTCACCACATCTCCACGTTCATCGAGTCGTCGGCGCCGTCGATGCCGGGCGCGAACTCGAGGATCTCCTGGCCCTGTTCGAGGCCCTCGGTGACCTCGACGGAGCCATCGCCGCGCATCCCCAGGACCACGTCGATCGGGGTGGGCTCACCGGTGGCCTCGTCCAGTGCGTAGACGGTGCCGGCGGTGCCCTCGCCCTCCACGGCGGTGGTGGGGACGGTGAGCACGCCGGTGCGGGTGCCGAGGTCCACGGTCACCTCGACGCTCAGACCCGGGACCACCCGAGCCTCAGCAGGGACCGGGCATACCAGCTGTGCGGCGGAGACCCCAGCATCGCCCCCGGAGATCACCTCGCCGGTGAAGGGATCGACCTCGGGCGCGGGCGGAGCGTCGGGCTCCTCGATCTCGGAGTCCTCGGTGATGGCGGGTGCGGTGCAGGCCACCGGATCCGGAGTGTTGGGCAGCTCGGCGGTCGCATTCAGCTCCACGTCCAGCAGGGACAGCTGCTGCTCGGGGGTGAGGTCGGCGACGATCGAGTAGGTGCCGGGGGAGATGGTCGCGATGGTGTCGCCCTTGGCCAGCGCATCCCACTCGGCGACCTCCATCCCGCTGAGCACACCGGAGGTGGTCGCCACCAGGTTCACGTAGCGGTGCTCGGCCGCGGCGGGCTGCGGCGCGGGCTGCGGGGCGGCGAGCTCCCCGTCCTCCTCACCGTCTTCACCGCCTGGCAGCGCGGGGAGGTCGACGATCTCCGGCTCGACCTCGTATCGCACCTGCAGGATGCGCTGCCCCTTCTCGACGGCGTCGCCGTTCTTCAGCCAGATCTTGTTGATCTCACCATCGGTGGTGGCCTTCAGGGCGCTGCCCGCATCGGGCTGGACCATCGCCGGGAGCACGAGCTCGGAGGAGAGGTCTGCGGTCTCCACGCTGACCACGGCGTACTGATCGAAATCGGCACCAGGGACGAGCGGATCCTCGCCCGCGGCATCGGCGCCGGCGGGGAAGAAGGCCATCTTCACCAGAGCCAGGGCGATCAGACCGAGGATCAGCATCCAGATCACGGGGAAGACATAGCGGCGCAGGGCGTCCATGGGCGCCTTTCGTTCAGGTCGACGGCGGTGCCGACGGGGGAAGGGACTGCGGTGCTACGAGCAGCGTGAGGAGGTGCTCGGCACCTGCAGTGCGCTCATTCTTCCTGCTACAGAACACCCTGACCACCGACTTTGGTGGAGATTCGGGGAAGATCCGGGATCCCGGAGTACGGGGCGGGCGGTACGGTCGACCCATGAACGCCGCCGCTGCCGCCAGCACTCCTGCCACTGCCAGCCCTGCCGTCACCTCCACCCCGGCTGCCACTGCCACTGCCAGCCCTGCCCTCCCCGATCAGCTGCTCCTGCTCCCGCTGCGCCAGCGGATCCTCGAGCAGGATCTCGGCGTGCGCGCGCTGCACCTGCACCGCGCCGGCCATGCGGAGCTCAGCCACCGCTTCGCCGGGGACACCGCAGAGAACATCTACTCAGTCTCCAAGACCGTGACGGCGCTCGCCGTGGGCATCGCCGCCGCGGAGGGGCTGCTGGATCCCGAGGACCTGCTGGTCGATCATCTCGCCGCCCCGGCCTGCGGCTACGGCAGCGGCATCGAGCAGGTGCGTCTGCGCCACCTGCTGACCATGACCTCCGGCTCCCCGGTGCTCGGCTTCCTCGACGAGCAGCGCGATCACGCCGACCTCTCCTCCCTGTTCCTCAGCACCGACCTGGTCGCCGAGCCAGGCCAGCGGTGGGAGTACTCCAACGGCTCGATCCTGCTGCTCTCGCGGGTGCTCAGCGAGCGCACCGGGCAGAGCCTGCGCGACTGGCTGATGCCGCGGCTGTTCGAACCGCTCGAGATCCTCAACCCCCAGTGGCACACCACCCGCGACGGCTACAGCTGGGGTGCGAGCGGGCTGCACCTCAAGAGCGGGCAGCTGGCGCGGATCGGGAGGCTCCTGCTCCAGCGCGGGGAGCACGACGGGGCGCAGCTGGTCCCAGCCGCCTGGATCGACGCGATGCACGCCGAGCAGAACTGGGTGGACACCGGGGACGCCGAGCCCGAGAGCGTTCACTACGGCTACGGCATCTGGCGGTGCACGCCCGACGGTGCCTGGCGGGCCGACGGCGCGATGGGCCAGCTGCTCATCGTGCTTCCTGAACAGGACGCCGTCCTGACCGTCACCTCGCGGCTCGAGGGCCGAAGCGCCGCCGAGATCCTCCGCGCCGTCTGGCAGGAGCTGCTGCCGCTGCTGTGAACTGCAGCAACGGTGTGCGCATTCGGTGAGACGCGCAGGATCAGCCCAGTTCCCGGTTCCGCCCCCAGGTAGCGTTGCCCCATGGATTGGACAGCGCTCCTGAACCTCGGCCTGGTCTTCGCCTTCGTGCTCGTCGGCGGCCTGTTCGCCGGCACCGAGATGGCGATCGTCAACCTCCGCGAATCGCAGATCAAGCAGCTCGAGGAGAGCGGCCCCGGCGGTGAGCGCACCGCAGAGATGGTGCGGGACCCCAACCTCTTCCTCTCCGCCGTGCAGATCGGCGTGACCGTCGCCGGGTTCTTCTCCTCCGCCTATGGCGCCTCCACCATTGCCCCCTCGCTGGTCCCGATGCTCACCGAGCTGGGGCTCGCCGAGTCGAGCGCCGGCACGGTCGCGCTGATCGGGATGACCCTGGTCATCGCCTACCTCTCGCTCGTGTTCGGCGAGCTGGTGCCCAAGCGGCTGGCGATGCAGAACGCGATGGCGATGACCAAGATCGTCGGCCCCCCGCTGAGTGTCTTCGGGAAGCTCATGCGCCCGGTGATCTGGCTGCTGTCCACCTCCACCAACATCGTGGTGCGCCTGCTGGGCGGGGATCCTCACGCCAATCGGGAGTCGGTCTCCGCGGAGGAGATCAAGTCGATGGTGCGCAGCTCGGAGGCGCTGGACCAGGCGGAGTCGCGGGTCCTGGCCGATGTTTTCGACGCGTCCGAGCGCACGGTGGTCGAGGTCATGCAGCCCCGCCACCAAGTGCGCTTCCTCGACGGTGAGCGGTCGGTCGTGCAGGTCCGTGAGGAGATCCGGGAGACCGGCTTCTCCCGCTACCCCGTCACCGGGGAGGACGTCGATGACGTGCTCGGCTTCGTCCATGTGCGCGACATGCTGCTGGTCGAGGAGCCGGGCGAGACGCTGCTGTCGGAGCTGGTGCGTCCCATCGAGCACATCCCCGGCACCGTCCAGGTGCTCGAGGCGCTGAACCGGATGCGCGCCCACGCCGACCAGATCGCGGTGGTGGTGGACGAGTACGGCGGCACCGACGGCATCGTGACCCTCGAGGACCTGCTCGAGGAGCTGGTGGGCGAGATCTACGACGAGTTCGACCGGGAGAGCTGGCCCGTCCCCGGCGGTCTGGACCGGATCCTCGCGGCCGACGGCACCTTCGAGGGTGGGCTGATCCTGCAGGAGTTCGAATCCGCCACCGACATCGCCTTGCCCGACACCGGCGGCTACGAGACGGTCGGCGGCTTCGTGATGGCCCAGCTGGGCCGGATCCCCGTGGCGGGCGACAGCGTGGAGGTCGAGGGAGGGCTGCTCGAGGTGGTCGAGGTCGACGAGCGCCGGGTGCAGACGGTGCGGTTCAGCCCCGCCGAGGAACCGGCCGCCGAGAGTTCGCTCGAGGAGCCGGTCGGCGACTGAGCTCTTCGCGCCGGTCGGCGACTGAGGCCTCCGACCATATGGTGCGGCTGGCATACTTCCGGACCATGCACTCGAACTACGGCACCGGCGATGACCTGACGGTGTACTTCAACCGAGAGAGCGCGGCGGAACGCGCCGAGAAGATGCGGCGCATGCAGCCGCTGCTCATCGGCACCAGCCTTCTCGTCGGTGCGTTCATCGTCGCCGTCGCCCTGTTCGTCATGGAGCCCCGCAGCCTGCTGCTGGCGATCATCGGCGGCGCCTACGGCCTTGCGAGCGCTGTCGTGATGCCTCGGATTCTGAGTGGCCTGGCCAAGAAGACCGCAGACATCCCCATTGCGCCGGACACCTCCCTGCTGGTGGTGACGCCGCACGGCGTGCGCCGCACCACCGGGGACGGCCCGCCTCTCGAGATCCCCTACGCGGAGGCGGAGCTGAGGCGACAGACCGGGGAGGGGAACGACCGGCTGCGGGTGAGCCTGCCCGGTGAGAATCTCAGCCTG
This sequence comes from Brachybacterium sp. AOP29-B2-41, assembly GCF_052378395.1. NCBI lineage: Bacteria > Bacillati > Actinomycetota > Actinomycetes > Micrococcales > Dermabacteraceae > Brachybacterium > Brachybacterium sp. AOP29-B2-41. The sequence goes on along the minus strand of NZ_JBQSXR010000006.1, from coordinate 184,785 downwards.
GACCCGGCGCTGCTGCACCCCTCCCTCACGGAGATCCTCAGGGCCTACGAGCAGTTCAGCGGCGACGCCGAGCGCTGAGCCGAGCGCGTCCAGGCCTGCACCCGAGCTCCTGCCGGTGCGAGGGTAGGGTGGTGGGGTCGGGCACTGCGCCCCGGACGGTGCCCATCCGGACTCATCACCCTTGGAGGCACCACCATGGCCCGCAGCACTTTCGCCCAGCTCCTCGTCACCCAACTCCGTGGCCTCGGCGTCGAACGCATCTACGGGGTGGTCGGGGACTCCCTGAACCCTGTGGTGGACGCCGTGCGCACCACCGACGGCATCGAGTGGGTGCACGTGCGCAATGAGGAGGCCGGAGCCTTCGCCGCCGGCGCCGAGGCCCGCCTGACCGGGAAGCTCGCCGTATGCGCCGGGTCCTGCGGCCCGGGCAACACCCACATGATCCAGGGCCTCTACGACGCCCACCGCGACGGCGCTCCCGTGCTCGCGATCGCCTCCCACATCCCCTCGGGCAAGATCGGCACCGGCTTCTTCCAGGAGACGCATCCCGAGATCCTGTTCCAGGAGTGCTCCCACTACTGCGAGATGGTCAACTCCGGCGAGCACGGCGCGAGGCTGCTCCACATCGCCGTGCAGACCGCGATCGCCAAGAGCGGCGTCTCCGTGCTGGTGGTCCCCGGCGATGTCGCCGACCAGGAGGTGGACGGCCCGCTCACCAAGGACCTCGCCACGGACCTCGGCCGGGTCCAGCCCGCCGCAGCCCCCGTCGGCCGCCTCGCCGAGCTGATCGACGCCGCCAGCACCGTCACCCTCTTCACCGGGGCCGGGGTGCGCGACGCCCGTGAGGAGGTGCTCGCGCTCGCCGAGCAGGTCAAGGCCCCGATCGGCCACGCCTTCGGCGGGAAGGAGTTCATGCAGTACGACAACCCGTATGACGTGGGCATGAGCGGGCTGCTCGGCTACGGCGCCTGCTACGACGCCATGCATGAGGCGGATCTGGTGATCCTGCTGGGCACCGACTTCCCCTACCCGGAGTTCCTCCCCGGAGCCGACGGGAAGCAGCCGCCCACGATCGTCCAGATCGATGCGGAGGCGTCGCGGCTGGGCAGGCGCGTGCCGCTGGACCTCGCCGTCCACGGCGACGTGGCCCTCACCCTGCAGGCCGTGCTGCCGCTGCTGACCGGGACCAAGAGCTCCCGCTTCCTGCGCCGCATGCTCAAGGCCCACCACAAGGCGCTCACCGGGGTGGTCGCCGCGTACACGAAGAACGTCGAGAAGATGACGCCCATCCACCCGGAGTTCCTCGCGGCGACCCTCGACACGCTAGCCGAGGAGGACGCAGTGTTCACCGTGGACACCGGCATGTGCAACGTCTGGGGCGCCCGCTACATCACCCCCAACGGGAAGCGTCGCCTGTTCGGCTCCTGGCACCACGGCTCGATGGCCAACGCGCTCCCGCAAGCGATCGGCGCCTCGATGGCATTCCCGCAGCGCCAGGTGATCTCCATGAGCGGGGATGGCGGTCTGGGCATGCTGATGGGTGAGCTGCTCACCGTGAAGCTCCATCAGCTGAACACCAAGATCGTCGTCTTCAACAACTCCAGCCTCGGCATGGTCAAGCTCGAGATGCTGGTGGAGGGCCTGCCGGACTACGGCACCGACCACGAGGACGTCGACTACGCGACGATCGCCAAAGGAGTGGGCATCGGCGCGGTACGCATCACCGACCCGAAGACGCTGAAGAAGCAGCTCGCCGAGGCGCTCGCGACGCCCGGCCCGGTGCTGATCGATGTGGTGACCGACCCGGACGCCCTCTCGATGCCCCCGAAGATCACCGCGCAGCAGATCCGCGGATTCGCGGCGGCGTCGACGAAGATCGTCCTCGGCGGCGGCGTGGGGAAGATGATCGACATGGCGGCGACGAACCTGCGCAACATGCCGCGCTGACCAGGAGTCCGCACCGTAAGTAACCGCCCGTCACCGGCGGCGCGGTGTGGAATGCTGGTCCCTCGCGAGCGATCGCAAGTCGAAGGGGGTGCCGACCATGGCCATGATCCATCCGCGCAGCCTCGAGCGCTGGCAGGAATGGCGCAGCTCCCGGCGCCGGGTGCGCGGTATCCACCGCGCCCAGCCCGCCTCCGGATCTCGGGCGTCGGCGCCGCAGGGCTATGTGCTGCACACGCGTGAGGGGGACGGCTCTGCCCGCACGCTGCTCGGCATCGACACCGCGGCCGGGGCCGAGCACGGCGGGCTCCCCGCAGTGCTGCCCTATGTGCAGGGCTCGGCGCTCGTGATCACGCCCGTCGGCCTGGCCCTGGAGGAGCTGAACGGGCCCGAGTGGCAGCATCGGCGTCTTGATACCCCGGCCGCCGTACTGGACGGGCTCGGCATCACCTCGGTGCTCACTCTCGGCTGGGACCAGGAGGTGGGGCGCAGCCTCCACGCCTGGGCGCGCGAGGCGGACGTCCCCGGCGCCGTCATCCAGCATGACGTGCTCACCCCCTTCGCGCCCCCACTGCCGCCGCAGACCACTTTGCTGGCCTGGAGCGCCGAGGACGGGGAGTTCCACCGCGCTGGCCGTGATGACGTCGAGGTGCGGGTGGTCGGCTCCCAGCGGCTGTGGCAGGCGGGCCACGACGCGGAGGGGTCGGATCCGGTGCGCGAGGAGCGTCCTGTCTTCCTGGGCCAGCTCTCGGCGATCGAGCTGCCGCGCCGCACCACACTCGCGGCCGCCCACGGCTACTGCCGCTCCACCGGCGCGCTCTACCAGCCCGGCCTGCAGGAGACCGACCGGATCGCCCGCGCCGCCCATGGCCTTTTACGCCGCCGCGGCGTCGAGCTCCAGGACCCCGCGCTCCCTCTGTCCCAGCAGTACCGGCCCGTGGTCTCCGTGTTCTCCGCGGATATCCTCGAGGCCGCGGTGCGCGGACTCCCGGCCTGGGTGCATGCCCCCCGCGCGCCCGCCTGGGTCGGCGCGCACTGGGAGCGCTACGGGATGCGTCCCCTCGGGGAGGACCCGACCCCACCGCCGACAGTCGCAGCCGACGAGCCCGCCCGTCTGATCGCACAGATCCTCGAGGGCAGCACGTGAGCATGTTCGACCTGACCGGCCACCTCCAGCACTACGAGTGGGGGTCGCAGACGGCGCTGCCCGAGTTTCTGGGGCAGGACGCCGACGGCGACCCCTGGGCTGAGGTCTGGTTCGGCGCACATCCCCTGGCGCCGGCGACGGTCCCCGGTGGGGCCCGGTTGGACGACGTGCTCGCCGCCGAGTCCGATCGGATGCTCGGCAGCGATGTCGCCCGGGCGTTCGGCGGCAGGCTGCCCTACCTGCTCAAGGTGATCGCCGCGGAACGACCGCTCTCGCTGCAGGTGCACCCCACCCGCGAGCATGCCGCGGAGTCCTTCGCCGCGGAGAGCGCCGCCGGGATCGCACTGGACTCCCCGCTGCGCACCTATCGGGACGCGAACCACAAGCCCGAGATGCTGATCGCGCTGACGCCGTTCACCGCGCTGTGCGGATTCCGCACCCCGCGCCGCGCCGCGGTGATCCTCGACGGTCTCGGGACCGTCCTCACCGACAGGCTGCACCGCCTGCTGGTCGAGAATCCCACCGCCCACGGGATGCGCGCCGCCTTCCGGACCCTGGTCTCCACCTCGCTGCGACCCCCCGCCTCCGCGGTGGATGAGGTGGTCGAGGCCTGCAGGGTCCGGGCAGAGGCTGGTGCCTCCCCATCCCCGCGCATCGACCGCTCCGTAACGCTGCTGGCGCAGCACCATCCCGGAGACCCGGGCGTGGTCGCGGCCCTGCTGCTGAACCCGGTCTCCCTGCAGCCCGGCGAAGCGATGTTCGTGCCCGCCGGGGCGCTGCACTCCTACATCAGCGGCACCGGGATCGAGATCATGGCGGCCAGCGACAACGTGCTGCGCGCGGGCCTGACCCCGAAGCGGATCGATGCCGACGAGGTCCTCCAGTGCGTCAGCGTCACCGCCACACCCCCGCTGCGAGTCGCTCCAGAGCGGCAGAATCCCACCTCGATCGCGTACTACGCCCCGGTCGACGACTTCGAGCTCGCCGTCACCGAGCTCGCCGATCCACCCGGGGCACCGATCGAGCCGCATCCGATCCCCGGCACGGGCCCCCGGATCGTGCTGGGCCTCGGGGGAGCGACCACCCTGGTGACCTCCGCCGGGAGCCATCCCCTGCGGGCCGGCCAGGCGGTCTTCGTCCCTGCGGCCGACGGCCCGCTGCGCGCCTGGGGCGCCGGCAGCTTCGCACAGGCCAGCGTGCCGTGAGCCCTCACAGGGCCGGCACGACGCCCCCGGGGAGCATCACGGCGTGGGAGGGCTGAGCTCGGCCTCGTCGGACGCGCCGGCCAGCTGCTCCTGGATCGCCTCCACGAACTCGATCACCGCGCTGCCGCCGTCGACCGGACCGCCGGCGAGCAGCCCGTCGGCCCCCAGCAGCACCGCGGAGGGCGCGGTCCTGCCCCCGAGCGTGCTGCGCGCCGTGAACTGCAGGTCATGCATCGCGTGCTCACCCACGCGCTGCGTCGTGCGCTCGCGCAGCTGGTCGATGGGCCGCGAGAACACGAACTTCACCTGCATGAACGGGGACAGGGAGTCGATCCAGCCGACGGCGTGGTCCAGCACCCGCTCGCAGGGCCCGCAGCCTTCGGACACGAAGACCAGCAGTGCGGCGCTCTGAGCGGTGAGCTGGGTGAGGGTGATCAGGCGCCCTCCCGGCTGCTGGAGCACCCCACCGGGGATCGCGGCGCGCTCGTAGTCCAGCAGCTCCTCCTCAGCCATCTCGTCGGTCATCTCCGCGGTCTTCCCGTCGGTCTTCTCCGCCGTCGTCTCGTCGGTGGACCCGTCGGCCCGCTTCTCGGCAGGCCGGCCTGCGGGTACGGCGATCGCCGTGCCTTCCGGCCGTGACGCGGGCCCTGCCCCAGCAGCGCCGGCGGCGGACCCGCCGAGCGTGAGGACGGTGAGCGCGATCGTCAGCAGCAGGGCGACCCCGAGTCCCACCAGGGACAGCGGCACCTGCACCAGGGCCATCGTCATGACGCCGCTGCTCGCCGCGAGCAGCGTGATCACCGCGAGCACTGCGAGCAGGAGGTTGCGGCCCAGGGTGGTGCGAGAGACGGTCGGGGAGGCGAGCGTGCCGAAGCAGGAGCACTCGACAGGTTCGCCGAAGGTGAGAGCTCTCGCGATGATGACCAGGTACGTGACCATCAGCAGTGCCACGAGCATCGCGATCAGCACCTGCAGCGGCACCGAGGGGATCCACAGCCCCAGGGCCAGCACGATCTCCGCCACCGGCAGCAGGTTGGCGACCGAGCGGTGGAAGGCGCGCAGCGGCAGCCTCAACGACGTCATCGCATCTTCGGTGCCCTGCCGTGCACCGAGCTTCGCCAGGCCGGAGACCAGCAGCGTCAGTGTCAGCAGGATCGGCGCGGCCAGCAGCACGGTCATCGTCAGAGCCCTCCTCGCCGGCCCGGACGTCGGACCGTCATCACCCACCATTGTCCGTGACGGTGACGCTCATGGCGGGGGTTGGCGAGACCCTTGCGGGTGATGGTCATCCCGTACTGCCGATGCCCAGCGCCGAGATCTACGCTGGGGCCATGCCGAAAGACGCGCACGACACTGCCGCCGACGTGACCGCCGCTGCCCCGTCCACCCCTGCCGAGGATGCCCTGCGCTCCCGGATCCAGGCGGAGGTCACGGCCCTGCGGGATTCCTTCGACGCCGGCACCACCCGGCCGCTCGAGGCTCGTCTCGCCCAGCTCGCCGCGCTGCGACGGGGGCTGCGCCGTGAGGAGCCGCGCCTGGCCCGCGCCCTCGCCGAGGACCTCGGCAAGTCCCGCACCGAGAGCGCGCTGACCGAGCTCGGGGTGGTGTCGCAGGAGATCGCGCACACGATGAAGAACCTGCGCACCTGGCAGCGGCCGCAGCGGCTCTCCCTCGGCGCGATGCTGGCCCCCGCCACCGGGCAGCTGCGCCGCGAACCGCTGGGCACCACGCTGATCATCTCGCCGTGGAACTACCCGGTGAACCTCACGCTCGCGCCGCTGGTCGCCGCGATCGCGGGCGGCAACATCGCGATCGTGAAGCCCAGCGAGGTGGCACCGGCGACCTCCGCCGCGCTCACGCATCTGCTGCGCACCCACCTGGATCCCGGCTGGGTGCGGGTGGTCGAGGGCGCGGTCGCGGAGACCACGATCCTGCTCGAGCAGCGCTTCGACCTCATCTTCTACACCGGCAACGGCGCCGTGGGCCGGATCGTGGCCCGCGCCGCCGCGGAGCACCTCACCCCCACCGTGCTCGAGCTGGGCGGGAAGTCGCCGGTGTTCGTGGACGAGGGCGCGGATCTCGCCGTCACCGCCCGCCGCATCGTGTGGGGCAAGTTCACCAACGCCGGGCAGACCTGCATCGCCCCGGACTATCTGATGGCCACCCCGCGCACCATCCAGCGCCTGATGCCGCACCTGCGCAGAGCCGTGCGCGCCATGTACAGCGGCAAGCCCGACCGCAGCCTCGACTACGGCCGGATGGTGAACACCAAGCACTTCGACCGCGTGCTCGCCCTGATCGATGACGACAAGGCCATCTGCGGCGGCACCGACACCGCGGACCGCGAGACCCGCTTCATCCCGCCCACGATCATGCAGGGTGTGGACTGGAACGATCCGGTGATGGGGGAGGAGATCTTCGGCCCCGTGCTGCCGATCCTCACCGTCTCCGGCCCGGACGAGGCGATCGCCCGCATCCGCTCCGGGGACAAGCCGCTCACCGCGTATGTGTTCTCCCCGCGCCGCAGTGTCGAGGAGCGCTTCGCCGAGGAGACGTCCTCCGGCTCGCTCGCCCTCGGTGTCACGCTCGCGCACGTGGGCACCACCGGCATGCCCTTCGGCGGGGTGGGGGAGTCCGGGATGGGCGCCTATCACGGCCGCACCGGCTTCGAGGCGTTCACCCATGCCAAGCCCGTGGTGAAGAAACCGCTCACCCCGGACACGTTGAGGTTCGTCTACCCGCCCTACCGGGGGATGAAGCGCCGCCTGCTGCGCCGGCTCTTCCGCTGACAGCCCGGCGGGCGCCCGCGCGGGGCCGGTCCGCCTCCGCCGCACGTCGGCCCGGCATCAGCCGTTCGGCCGACGGCCCGGCGTCGAACGGCTCAACCGCCTCCGACCTGCGGCCATGATCTGCGCGAACAGGCCCTCCTGAGTGGTCGCACGGTCGCTGGCGGGGATAGCGTCGGGCGCAACGACGTACCGCGTCTTCACGCGTGGAAGGACCCGATATGACCACACAGCCCCCAGGGCCGGCACCCCAACCCGGCACCCAGCCCCCGCTGCCCGCACATCCCGCAGCGGAGCGCCCGCGCAGGCCTCGCCTGTTCAACGGCGCGACCACGGACGGAGTCCGCGGACGCCGTCGGATCCGCCACCCCTGGGAGCTGCCGCTGCTATGGGTGGGCGTGGCGCTCGCGGTCACCGCCTACGGGCTGTGGGCCTCGATCCTCACCGGCCCCGCCTGGCGCGCCCTCGAAAACGAGGAGCAGATGCTCCCCGACTGGCTCGAGGACCTCGGCGCGGCGGACCTCCTGATCCAGTTCGGATTGCTGCTGCCGCTGATCCCGATCATCCTGTGGGTCGCGCGCGCCATGATGTACGCGCAGATGCGCGCCACCGCCGTGCGCATGAGCCCCACCCAGTTCCCCGAGGGCTACCGGATGGTCGCGGAGGCCGCGCAGCAGTTCGGGATGCGCCGCGTCCCGGACGCCTACGTGCAGATGGGCAGCGGCGTGCTGAACGCTTTCGCCTCCGGCCACGGGTTCCGCCGCTTCGTGGTCATCCACTCCGACATGTTCGAGGTGGGCGGCCGCACCCGTGACCCCGAGGCGCTGCGCTTCGTGATCGGCCACGAGGTGGGCCACCTCGCCGCCGGCCACGTTTCCTACTTCCGCCTCGTGTTCATGAACGTGCTGAGCATGATCCCGATCCTTGGCACCGCCTTCTCCCGCGCGCAGGAGTTCACCGCCGACAACTACGGCTACGACTACGCACCCGCGGGAGCGCCCGGCGTGATGGGCGTGCTCTCCGGCGGCAAGTACTTGAACGCCGAGGTGAACGTCAACGAGCTCGCCGACCGTGCCGCGACCGATCCCAGCCTCTTCGTGCACATCGTCAACTGGCTCTCGACCCACCCGGTCACCACCTGGCGCGCCCACGCCCTGCGCGACCGCTCCAAGCCCGGCTCGCTGTGGATCCGCCCCGGCGGCAGCATGTTCAGCTCGCCGCTCCCACCCGGGCACACCTTCTCCTCGAAGTACCCCACCCCGGGCGATGCCCTGGCGATGCTCGACGCGGCCGCCGCCCGCCGCCCCGTCGGCGCCGACGGCCAGTTCGGCCGCTTCCCCGGCGCCGACTACTCCCACCGCCCCGACATGCGGGCCCTGCAGACCTCCGCTCCGCTGCTCGCGGACCGCACCGCCTACGTGATCCCGCACGGCCCCTACCGGGCCGACGCGAAGGGCACGACGCACGGCGCCGAGAAGAGCCCTTACGGCCCGCCGACGCCTCCTGCGCAGACGCCCTCCTGATCCGGTACGCCGGGGCGGGGAGCACATGTCCTTCCCCTCACCTCACCCTCCTCAAAAGTGCACTGAATGCATAGAGTGGAAGCGTGATCCCCGACCCCAGCGCGCCGAATGCTCCGGTGCGTCGCAAGCCCCTGCTCGCCGTCCTCCTCGCACCCCTGTTCATGGCCCTGATCGCCGTGAGCGTCATCAACGTCGCCCTCACCGCGATCGGCGAGAGCCTCGAGGCAGATTCCGGCGGTCTGCAGTGGGTGATCTCCGGCTACGCGCTGGCCTTCGGCATGCTGCTGGTACCCGCGGGCCGCGCCGGTGACGCCACCGGGCGCCGCCGCATGTTCGTCATCGGCGTGGGCGTGTTCACCCTCGGCTCGCTGCTGTCCGGCTTCGCCGGGACTGTGGAGACGCTCAACCTCGCCCGCATCCTCCAGGGCCTCGGCTCAGGCCTGCTGAACCCTCAGACCGTCGCCCTGATCCAGCAGCACTTCCGCGGCCAGGACCGCGCCCGCGCCTTCGCGCTGCTGGCCACCACGGTGGCGGTCGCGACCGCCGTCGGCCCCGTGATCGGCGGGCTGCTGATCCAGATCCTCGGCCCCGACCAGGGCTGGCGCTGGATGTTCCTGATGAACGTCCCGATCGGCGTGATCGCCATCCTCGGCGCGTTCAAGTTCATCCCTGACGACAAGGCGCGCGGCAAGGCCAGACCGGACCTCGATCCGATCGGCAGCCTCCTGCTGTGCATCGCGATCCTGGGCGTGATGCTGCCCTTCCTCGAGCGCGGCACCAGCGCCCTGGTGTGGCTGTCCTTCCCCGCCGGCATCGCCGTGCTGGGCCTGTGGTGGTGGTGGGAGCAGCGGTACAAACGAGCAGGCCGCCCGCCGATGGTGGACACCGCGATCTTCGCGAACAAAGCCTTCCGCAACGGCATCCTCATCGTCTCGGTGTACTTCCTCGGTGCCACCAGCGTGTGGATCATCGTGCCGCTCTACCTGCAGATGCACCTCGGGCACACCGCCTTCGAAGCCTCCTTGATGGGCCTGCCCTCCTCGATCGCCGCCGCATTCTCCTCCCAGATCGCCGGCCGCTACGTGCTCACGCTGGGGCGGCGCATGGTGATCGTCGGCTTCGGCGTCGCCTTCCTGGGCCTCCTCGGCACCGGGATCTTGGCCGGCTTCGTGGAGAACGGCATGATCCCGTTCTGGTGGTTGGCCGCGCCGCTGATGCTGATGGGCCTCAGCCAGGGCATGACCATCTCCCCGAACCAGACCCTCACCCTGAACTCCGTGGACCCGCGCTTCGGAGGTGTCGCCGGCGGCATCCTGCAGCTGGGCCAGCGCACCGGCGCCGCGATCGGCACTGCGATGATCCCGGGCATCATCTTCTCCCTGACGCTGGGCGGCACCGCCTGGCTCGAGGCGTTCACCATCGCGCTGGTGATTATCATGGCGCTCACCCTGGCCGCGATGGGCGTGAGCTTCGCCGACCGTGCCCGGGAGAAGGCGGGCAAGGGCGCGCTGTAGCGGGCCCTCGCGAGAGGCCCGCGGAGAGGACCGCATGGGGGTGCGAGGACGCGACCGCGCGACGGGGCGCGCGCTGCCGCTCGGCTGGGGCGAGGACGCCGCGACCGCCGGCATCTCGGGCCTCGGCCCGACCGGGGCGCTCGGCCCCGCCGGACCGCCGGCTCCGCGCGACGGTTCCACCCGCCGGAGCGGTTCCGCCCGCTCACGGCGGATGCTCGCCGTCGGCTGCGTGCTCGCCCTGGTGCTCGCCCTGTTCCTCGGACTGCCGCGGCTGCTCGACAGCACCGCAGGGCCGGAGCGGGTCACCAGTGCCTTCCTCCAGGCTGTGATCGACGGCGATCTGGAGACCGTGCTCGCCCAGACGGAGGACGCCCCGGATGCCAGCGCCGCAGCCCTCACCGCCCCGGTCCTCGGTGCGGCGCATGATCAGCTCGAATCCTTCGAGATCCAGCACATCGAGGTCACGGCCGACACTGCACGGGTCACCGCCTCGCTCCACACCGGGGCGACCCGCAGCGAGGCCACCTTCACCCTGACGGCCCACGATGCCGGTCCCTTCTCGTCCCTGGCGTGGGAGCTGGCGCCGGTGGCGCTGCCCGAGTTCGTGATCGACGTGCCCTTCGGAGCGAAGGAGATCGCGATCAACGGCGTCCCTTTCCCGGTCGCCGAGCTCGGCACCACCGGAGACCCCTTCGCGCCGCGGACCGCGGTGCAGCTCCTGCCAGGGACCTACGAGATCTCCCTGCCCGGTACGCGGCGCTGGCTGGAGGCGGCGCCGCTCGTCCTCGAGGCCCCGGCCACCTTCGGGAACTGGCGCAAGCCCGTCCGCGGTTTGCACTACACCCTCGACGAGGACGGTCTGCGGGAGGTCCGGCGCCAGGCCGACGCGGCGCTCGCGGCGTGCACCGCCGATACCTCTCCGGCTCCCGAGGGCTGCCCCTTCGCAGTGCCCGACGCTCCGGCGGCAGATCCCACGACCACCGCCGCCCACGGCACCTGGAGGCTCACGGACCCGCCCCGCGTCGATGTGCTCGAGGGCGATACCTTCCTGTGGATGGTGGACATCGGGGGGACGGCGGAGTTCACCCCGCACGCCCCGATGGCCGACGGGGCAGCTGCCGATGGAACACCGCACGCCGGGGCATCCGCCGGTGCCGCAGCGCCGGTGGCGGTGCCCTTCGAGGTCGAGGGCACCGCCACCATCGACGGCGAGGGGGAGCTCGACGTCGCTCTGCGCAGCACGAGCTCGCTCAGCTACGCCTACTGTGTCGACGCCGAGACCGGCGCCTTCGCCGGAGTCGTCATCATCGAGGATCTCGAGGACACCTTCTCCTCCGTGGACAGCTGCGACTGAGCATCACCGGCTCGGCCCGATCTGACCCGATCTGACCCGATCTGACCTGCCCCGGTGCGCTCTGCGGACTGCTGCGGTACTCTTCCTCCACGCGAGAGATTGGCCTCGGAGCGCTATGTGATCCCGGAGCGGAAGCAGACGCCCGGTCGGATCATCCGTACGGGATGGACCGTTGCCGGCAGCATCGATGCGGCCCGGTCAGAGACGTCCCCACCCCGCCTGCACGGCGCGGGGTCACAGCTCGACGAGGGGATACGACCCCCTCACCGGTCGAGGCGCGCAGGGCCCCGGCTCCGGACCGTGATCGCCGTGCTCACCGTGCTCGGACTCCTCGGAATCGCCCTGCCCTGGCTGCTGCTGCGACACGACGGCCCCGACGACGTGGCGCGGGAGTACCTCGACGCCGTGATCTCCGGTGACATGGAGACGGTGCGCCGCCATGTGAGCCCGGTGGGTGGAACTCTCGACACCGCGATCAACACCGCGGTCCACCGGGCCACAGCCGGTGGCATCGCCGAGTACGTGATCGACCGGGTCACCCTGCACGGCACCTCAGCCGAGGTCACCGCCACCCTCCGCAACCGCCGTGAGGAGCACCGCACCGTGCTGCGCCTGCACGCGACCACCGCGGGCCCGTTCTCGCCGGTGGTCTGGGAGCTGGAGCCCATCCAGCTCCCGATCCTGAGCATCAGCCCGCTGACCGGGACCGATTCCATCCTCCTGAACGGTCAGCCGCTCGATATCCCCGAGGTGCAGTTCAGCGAACGGGGCGCGAATCGGATGGGCGTGGTCCTGCATGTCCTGCCCGGCAGCTACGCGATCGAGCTGCCTGCCGCGCAGCCGCCCCTGACCTCCCGCATCCGCGTCATCTACGTGCCGCCGGTCCTCGGCCAGTGGCAGACGGGCATGATCGACATCGACTACGGGCTCACCCTGCCCGCCGAGGCGCGGGTGAGATCACTGCTGCGCAGGGAGATCGCACAGTGCGCCGAGAGCACCTCTCCGCACCCGCTCGGCTGCCCGTTCGCGGTGGATCTGCCGGAGGGGACGGTCGGCTCCTGGACCGTGACCCAGCAGCCGGAGATCGAGTACATGAACATGCTCGGGGACAGCTTCCAGTTCCGCGGCGAGAACCTGGTCGCGGAGTTCACCGTCAGCGGGCGAGCGGGCCAGGTGCCGCTTCCGTCGTCCTCCCCGTCCTCCCCAGAGCCGGCATCATTCGCGGAGTCTCCGGATTCCCTGGCCCCGCCGGCCCTCGTCCCGGTGGGCACGGCGGCGTCGCAGCGGGAGCCGATACCCGGTTCGGTCCACGTCACCTCGGCACTCTTCGGAGCGAGCATCCACCGCTCCGAGGGCGGATATGAGCTCGCAGCCTGGAGCTACGCCGGGAACAGACCCCTGCCGCAGTGAACGGGCCGAGCAGCCTGGGAGGTGCTGCCTGGTGCCGACGGGAGCCGTGCGACGATCATCTGGCCCGGCAAGGGTGGGCCGGTCAGGACGAGTGACCGGGCAGCGCCGGGTTCAGCGGGAGTGCTGCACCCCGCGCCCCGGCAGCCGCAGCCGCTCGAGCGGCAGGAACGCCGCCCAGCAGATCGCGGTGGGCAGGAAGTGGATCCCCAGGAGCACCAGCGTGGACAGATGGAAGCCGAGGTAGAGCGCGACGGCGATGTAGAGGGCCCTCCCGCGCAGGAACAGCACCACCGGGGAGAGCGCCTCGAGGGCGAGCCCGGCCCACTGCGCAGGCACGAACACCCACGGGGTCACCTCCACCAGCCAGTGCGCCAGGGCGCTGCCGCGACGGATCGAGGCCCAGGTGAGGATCGCACTGTTGCCCCAGTTCGCGAGCGATCCGGAGTACAGGAGCTTGGGGACCACCGAGAAGAAGTAGGTCGCGATCACCGCGAGCTGGATCGCGCGCAGCGCCCAGCCTGCCGCTTCACTGGTACTGGTACTGGTACTGGCAGCCGGGGGAAGCGTGCCCGCGGGGCCGGTGCTCTCGGCCCCCGCGACGGTGGGCAGCACCGCCACCGCGACCATCAGCGCCATGTGGTCGTGGGCGATGTAGCCGTAGGAGTTGCTGTAGAGCATCCACAGCCAGAAGGCGAGTGCGACCACGGCGCCGGACAGCCGCGGCCGCCGGCCCGCGATCGCCGCCGCGCACCCGGCGAGGATCAGCACCAGCAGGGTGTACGCCAGCGGCGTGGTCACCGCCGGCAGGTGCAGCAGCCGCGCGAGCGCGAGCGGCGTGTAGAACCCGGCGTTGTTCGCGTGGGAGAGGACATCGCGCGAGAAGGTCAGCACATCCAGCACCACGAAGGCGTAGATGATCACCCGCAGCACCCTGATCCGGGCCAGGGGCAGGGCCGGGAACAGGATCGACCGCAACCGGGGCCGGGTGCCCCCCGAGGGTCGGGAGGCCGCAGCAGAGGTGGTGCTCATGGGGCCTTCCAACGGACCACCTCGACGAGCTCCTCCTCGCCATGGGCGGTGCCGCCCTGCAGGGACGTGATCCGCTGGCACAGCACCAGCGCATCCAGCGGCTCCTGCTCGGGGTGACGCCGGTCGTACTCGGCGGCCAGCGGGGCCAGCAGCTGCGGGTCGGACTCGATCGCCGGGAGATTGTTCTCCACGTCGGCCCGCTCGATGCCCACGCTCCGCGGTCCGAAGCGGATGTCGAAGGGCTCTCCGTCGCCGCGGATGCCCTGCAGGCAGGTGTTGACCACCTCTCCGTCGGGGTCGGTGCCGGAGGAGAACTGGTCCAGGACCCCGAAGGGGAACAGATCGTTCGAGCGGGTCAGCCCGCCCACCGTCAGCACCCCCACGCACAGCAGCACCGCCAGCAGCCGCCAGGCCATGGCGGCGGGGGCGAGGCGGACGGGGGGCGGCACGTGTCGAGGATATCGGGAAGGCCCGGCGTGCTCAGCGCAGCAGCGCGGCGACCTCATGGAGCATCGTCGGCTGCCACCAGGCCCAGTCATGGCCGCCGCTGTGTGCGTCCAGGGTGACGTCCAGGGCGGTGCCGTGCTGCGCGGCGCCGGTGACGAGTCCCTCGTGCAGCGCTCGGGAGCGGGCGGGCATGTCCCCCTCGTACCGGCCCACCTGGAGCCGCAGCCGCAGCGGTCCCGACGTGCTGCGCGCGGCTGCGCGCAGCAGCGGCGCGGTCAGGGCGCCCGCGGGATAGCGCCACAGCGAGACCGACTGCGCGATCACCGCCCCGATCAGCTGCGGGGCGCGGGCCACGGCGAAGAGTGCGGTGAGGCCGCCGAAGCTGGAGCCGGTGACGATCGTGCGTGCGGGATCGGCGGTGACGAGCACGCGCGCGCGTCCCCGGCCCGTGCCGAGACCGTACGCACGCAGGGAGGGCACCAGCTGCTCCGCGATCCACCGGGCATGCCCGCCGGGTACCCCGAGCACCTCGCCGCGCTGTGGTCCGGAGTCCACGAACACCGCAGCCAGCGGCGGCAGCACCCCGGCGGCGACGCCTCGGGCGAGCAGCGTCGGCGTGTCCAGATGCTCCACGTGCTGCGCGCCGTCGGTGAGGATGAGCAGGGGCAGCGGAGCTTCGGGGTCGAGGCCCTCGCAGCCCGCGTCCCCCGGGCGCGAGGCCCACCACCGGGTGCGCGGCCCGTCGCTCGGGGAGGCGAGCGGGAGCACCCGGGGGCCGGGACCCTCCGTCTCCGCGGCGCTCGGCGCGAAGGGTGCGTCGTCGGGGAGCGCGATGACCGAGCGCGCCGCCCCGCCGCGTCCGGCCCGGTGCCGGCGCGGGTTCCCCGGGTCGGGCACCACCTCCACGCCGGGTGCCTTCATGCCGGCGCTGCGCCACGGCGGCTCGCCGGGCCCGCGGTGCACTGCGAACCCATAGCTCGCACGCCAGTCCGCGGGGACCTCGAACACGCCCTCCCAGCGGCCGTTCCCCTGCGGCCGCAGCTCGCAGGCATCCGCCGGGGAAGGGTGCCACCAGCCGCTCGCCTGCAGCGCCACCGCGCTCGCCGCCTCTGCGGTGTGGCGGATGCGCACCAGGGCGCCCTCGCCCTCGCGCCGGAGCAGGTGCGGACCCGCCCCGTCAGCGGCGTCGTGCGCGCTGCCGTGCGCGCTGCCGTGCGCGGTGTCGTCGCGCCGACGGATCGGCGTCGGCTCCTCGCGTCCGGGAGGACGGGGCAGCGGCTCCCACAGCTCGGCGGGGAACAGCTGGTCCTCGGTCGCGGGGGTCATGGGCGGCTCCTGGTCTGGGCCCGCCAGGGCGGGACGGGAGGGGGGAGGGGCGGTGCGAGATCCCCGGGGACGGTCCTGCGGGTCACCGATTCCGGGGCGGCACCCGTGACCTGGCGGAAGGCGCGGGAGAAGCCGCTGGCGTGGGCGAAGCCCATGCGTCGGGCCACCGTCTTCACCGGCATCCCGGCGGCGAGCAGATCCTCCGCCTGCTCCGCCCGCACCTGGTTCCGCCAGCTCACGAACCCGGTGCCGGTCGCCTCCCGGACGGCGCGCTCGAGCGTGCGACGGTGGGGGCAGGGCGCGGTCGCGCCGCCCTCCAGACGCTCCCAGGTCGCCGGCGACCAGCTCCCGGCCGGGTCCCGGATCACCCGCTCGCGCAGCAGGTCCACCGGTGCCGGGGCGCCGCCGTCGAGGCGCAGCACGCCGGTGCGCTGCACGAGGCCGGCCAGCGCTCGCGGCAGCGCGGTCTCGTCGAAGCCCGGAGGTCGCAGCGCCGAAGAGCCGGCGACCGCATGATGCTCCGCGCGCAGCCGCGTCCGCGCCGGCAGGTACATGAGCTCGATGCGCCCCTCCGCCCCGTCGAGGGAGAGCCCGGTCCCGTGATGGAACACGGGCAGAGCGACACCCGCCTCCCGGGTGAGGATCCGGTGCGGCACCCCCGGCGGCACCGCGAGCGCCATGTGCTCGGCCAGGTCCACCGCGGCGCAGCCCCCGGCCACATCGCGGACCATCACGGTGGCCGGCCCGAAGGCGGCGATCACCAGCACGTGCTCGTCCCGGTTGGTGACCCATTCGATGTGCGAGGTGGGAGGAGGGCGCATCCGGTGCGAGGCCCCGCCGGCCATCCGCGAGCGGACCGCCTCTCCGAGTGCCCGCAGGCGGGACTCCGCGGGGCGCAGATCCGTCGTGCCCGCCACGGAGAGCGCCAGCAGCGCGGCCGCGAGGCCCCGGTCCACCTCGACCACCGGGCTCCCTGTCGGCGAACCGGTCCCGGGCGCGCCGCGCGGCGGCAGGAAGACGGGATGCAGGAGCGTCCCGGCGGGGACCTCGACGGTGTGCCGCTGCCCCGCGCGGAGCAGCAGGGCGCTGTCGGCAGGCACCGCGAGAGGGCGTGCCTCCTCTGCACCGGGCACTGCGTCGGACACTCCGACGCGCGCGCACCCGGTGCGGCACCACAGCACCAGATCGGCCTCGGCGTGCACGCGCGGGCGGAGGCGCACGGTGCGCGGCAGGGTGGTCGCCGCTGCGCCGCCGCGGTCCGGTGTCGCGATCGGATACGTGATGGCCTCCTCCGTGTGGTCCCACCGATGTAGCTGAGGCTTACCTTACTAGGGGCTGCGCGTCGACCGCCGCCCAGCGCACCCTCTCGAGCGAAGGACCCATCGTGCCCCTGCACCTCACCCGCCGTCATGCCCTCACCGCCCTCGGCGCCGCCGGACTCGGCGGCCTCGCCGCCGCCTGCGGCACCGGCGCCGACGGAGACGCCGCGGCCGCGGAGGACGCCGCCGCCCCGGACGCCTCGCGCGTGCCCGCCGGTGAGGGCGCCACCACCTACCCGCTCGAGCTGGTCTCCCCCTTCGGCACCACCACCCTCGAGGAGCGTCCCTCCCGGATCGCGGTCGTCTCCGGCATCCAGGACCTCGAGGCCGTGCTCGCCCTCGGCGCCTTCCCGGTGATCACCGATGAGATCTGGACCCCGTGGCAGCGCGAGGCGATGGAGGGCCACGAGGTCGAGGAGTACGACATCTGGGCCGATGCCGGCCTGCCCCTCGAGCAGCTCCTCGCCGCCGCCCCCGATCTCATCGTCGCGACCACCTACGGCAGCCTCGACCAGGACTTCGAGCGGCTCGCGCAGATCGCCCCGGTCCTGACCATGGAGTCCTACGAGGACCAGGAGTCCTGGGAGTACGACTGGCGGGACGTGATCCGTCGGGTCGGCCTCGCCCTCGACCTCGCGCAGACCGCCGAGCGCGTCGTCGAGGAGACCGAGCAGCTCGCCGTGGACACCGCTGCCGCCCACCCCGAATGGCAGGGCACCACCCTCTCCTTCGTGCTCAACCGCGGCGAGCAGGCCGGCATCTCCGTCTCGAACTACACCGGCTCCGTCGTCGAGGAGGTCGCCACGTCCTGGGGCTTCGCCCCGCAGCCGCAGGCCGACGCCCTCGCCGCCGCCCAGGGCGACGTCAGCCTCGAGAACCTGGACATGATCGAGGCGGATCTCGTGGTGATCGCCCAGCATGGAGGCCACGGCACGCCCGAGGAGGCACAGGCGTGGCTCGAGGCCAACCAGCTGTACCAGTCCCTGCCGGCCGTGCAGGAGGGACGGGTCGCGATCATCGAGCCCGACGAGGACGGCACCCTCCCCATCGCCTGGGGCTTCGACTACCCCAATGCGCTCTCGACCCCCTGGACGGTCGCGAAGTTCTCCGAGGCCGTCGCGCCGGTCCTCGGGTGAGCACGGCGACCACGGCGGCGCCGGGACGGCCGCACCGCGGTGCCCCAGCTCGGCCGGCCCGCCGCCGCGGTCGGCGGGCCGTCGGCCTCACCGCAGCGGCGCTGGTCGTCCTGCTGCTGCTGGCTGTGGCCTGCTCGATCGCGGTCGGGGCGCGGGAGGTGGCCGTCCTGGACGTGCTGCGCGCTGAGCTGGGGGTGGAACTCGTCGTGGATCCCGACGAGCGCTACATCGTGCTGTCCATGCGGGTGCCGCGCAGCCTGACCGCCCTCGCCGTCGGCGCCGCCCTCGGTGTCGCGGGGGCGCTCGTGCAGGCCCTGACCCGCAACCCTCTCGCCGACACCGGCATCCTCGGGGTCGACGCGGGCGCCGCCTTCTCCGTCACCCTCGGCATCGCCCTCACGGGCGTGGTGGGCATCAGCGGCTATGCCTGGTTCGCCTTCGCCGGCGCGCTGCTCACCACCGTCGCGGTGCACCTCATCGGCGCGACCGGCCGCTCCGGCCCCGACCCGCTGCGCCTGGTGCTGGCGGGCCTCGCCCTCGGCGCCGTGCTCAGCGGCATCACCGGGATGGTGACCCTCGCCGATCCCGACACCTTCGACGCCATGCGCTCCTGGACGGTGGGCACCCTCGAGAACCGCGGCACCGCCCACCTGCTGCCGATGCTCCCGTATCTCGGCCTCGGAGGGCTGCTGGCCCTGGCCTGCGCCGGCTCGCTGAACGCCCTCGCGCTCGGGGACGAGGTGGCCATCGCCCACGGCGTGCCCGTGCGCGCCGTGCGCGTCGCGGTGATCGCGGCGATCACCCTGCTGGCCGGGAGCGCGGTGGCGATCTGCGGCCCGATCGGCTTCGTGGGGCTGATGGTGCCGCACGTGATCCGCTGGTGCGTGGGCCCGGACCAGGTGCGGCTGCTGCCGCTGAGCGCCCTCGGCGGTGCCGTGCTGCTGCTGGCCGCGGACGTGCTCGGACGTGTCCTGGTGGCGCCCGCGGAGATGCCCGCCGGGGTGGTCACCGCCTTCGTCGGCGCCCCGGTGCTGATCGTGCTGGTGCGCGCGCGCAGGAGGCTGAGCGGGCTGTGACCGACCTCGACCGCCGCCCGGCCGTGCTCTCGGCGCACCGGGACCGCTTCCTCCACCTCGCCCTGGGCCCGGTGCGGCTCCGCCTCGAGCGCCGGGCGCTGCGCCTGTCCGCCGTGCTGCTGCTGACGGGGGCCGTGGTGAGCCTGCTCGCCCTGATGCTCGGGGACTACCGCCTCTCCGGGCAGCAGGTGTTCGCTGCGCTCGCCGGGCGGGGCGACGAGATCACCACGGTCATCGTCCGGGACTGGCGCCTCCCGCGAGCCCTCGCCGCCCTCGTGTTCGGCGCCGCGCTCGCCGTCTCCGGCGCCGTGTTCCAGTCCCTCACCCGCAATCCCCTGGCCAGCCCCGACATCATCGGCTTCTCCACCGGCTCGTACACCGGGGCGCTGCTGGTGCTGCTCGTGCTCGGCGGTGGCTACCTGCAGGTCGCGGCCGGGGCGATCACCGGCGGCATCGCCACGGCGCTGGTGATCTATGTGCTCGCCCACCGCCGCGGGATGCAGGGCTTCCGCCTGATCATCGTCGGCATCGCGGTCTCCTCCATGCTCGGCGCGCTGAACTCCTATCTGCTGCTGGTCGCGCGGCGCGAGATCGCCCTCGGCGCCGCGATCTGGGGAGCCGGGTCCCTCGCGAGCGTCGACACGACCATGCTGCGGTGGGGCACGCTCGCCATCGGCCTGCTGCTCGCCCTCGTCGCGACCGTCGCCCCGGCCCTGCGGGAGCTCGAGCTGGGCGACGATGTCGCCCTCGCTCACGGGGTGGTGAGGCGGCGCGTCTGGGCCGTCGCCGTGGTCGCGGGCGTGGCGCTGACCGCCGTGGTCACTGCGGCCTGCGGGCCGATCGCCTTCGTGTCCCTGGTGGCGCCCCAGATCGTCCGGCGCCTCGCGGGACAGGGCGATGCCCCGCTCGTGCCCACCGCCCTGCTGGGCGCGGTGCTGCTGGGCGCCGCCGACCTGGTGGGCCAGCACGCCCTGCCCCAGCCGGTGCCCGTGGGCCTGGTGACCGTCGTGGTCGGCGGCTGCTACCTGCTCCATCTGATCCTGCGCGAGAGGCGCCGACGGCGCCCCTGACCCCCGCCCCTGCGCCTCCCTTCCCGCCCTGCCCCTGCCGATCCCTGACCCCGCCCCGTTCGAGAGGAACCCCTGTGCGCTCCCTGCGAGACTGGACCTTCTACCCCATCACCACCCGCGAGCTGGTGGTGCGCGCCGCCGTCGACGTGACCCCGGCGATGCGCCGCGTCACCCTGGGCGGCCCCGGCCTGGCGGCGCACACCGCCCCCTCCGGCCACCGCGTGCAGGCCTTCCGCTCCGACGGCTTCGACGACGAGTTCAAGCTGTTCCTGCGCCATCCCGAGGAGCCCGTCGCCCTGGTGCC
The DNA here is from genome assembly GCF_052378395.1 of Brachybacterium sp. AOP29-B2-41. Taxonomy (NCBI): domain Bacteria; kingdom Bacillati; phylum Actinomycetota; class Actinomycetes; order Micrococcales; family Dermabacteraceae; genus Brachybacterium; species Brachybacterium sp. AOP29-B2-41. The sequence continues at coordinate 164,195 of NZ_JBQSXR010000006.1, read as the reverse complement.
CGCGCAGCTCGACGGCGTGCTCGACTGGCCGCGCCACCCTCACCTGATCTCCCGCACCTACACCGCTCGGCGCTGGGACCAGGGCGCTCAGGAGCTGGACGTGGACCTGGTGCTGCACGGGGACGGGCCCGCAGCGGCCTGGGCGCGCACGGTGCAGGTCGGGGACAGCGTGCAGATCGCCGGCCCGAAGATGTCCGGCACCCATCCCCGCGGGGCGGACTGGTCGCTGATCGTGGGCGACGAGACCGCGCTGCCGGCGATCGGCCGCTGGCTCGAGGAGTTCCCCGAGGGGGCACGGGCGCAGGTGTTCGTCGAGGTGGGGGAGGACTCGCACCGTCAGGAGCTGACGGTGCCGGAGGGGGTGGAGCTCACCTGGCTGGTGCGCGAGGGCGCCCCGGCGGGGTCCACCAGCCTCCTGTTCGACGCCGTCCGCGCCGCCCCCTGGTGGCCGGGCACGGTGTTCGCCTGGGCGGCGGGGGAGGCTCTGACCCTCGCCCCGCTCCGCCGCTGGCTGCGCCGTGAGAAGCAGCTCGACCCCGAGCAGCTCGACGTCACCGGGTACTGGCGCCGGCCCGCCGCCGCGGACTCCTCGGGCCCCGCGGAGGCCACCGGCGGAGCCCTCCCCGGGGGTGCCGAGCCGTCGGGCGACGGCTCCATCGAGAAGGTCGCGACGGCTGCGGCGGCCGCGACCGGTCCGGAGGAGTCGGCCCCCGGGGCCGAGCCCCAGGAGGACGAGGATCTGCTCCACGCCGCCGAGCTGGTGGGCCCGATGGCGCTGCGGATCGCCGCCACGATCGGCCTCGGCTCCCACCTCGCCGACGGCCCGGCGACCACCGCCGAGCTCGCCGCACGCAGCGGCTGCTCCGAGAGCGGTCTGTCGCATCTGCTGCGCTATCTCGAGGCCATCGGGATCGTGCAGCGTGACAGGCGTGACAGGGAGGCATCCGGCACCTGGTGCTGGGTCTTCACCGCCCGCGGGCTCGAGATGAGCGACGAATGGTACGAGGACCGCCTGCGGCTGGACGGCCCCCACGGGCTCGAGCAGCTCGCGATCCTCGGCCTGCTGCGTGCCGTGCGCACCGGAGTCGGCGCCGACGTCGAGCAGGTGCTGGAGGGGCTCGGCATCGTCGAGGCGTCGACCCGGCACCAGCGGCGGCAGGACCGGCTGCGGGCGGAGGCCGACCGTGCCGTCTTCCTGGCCGGCCCGCTCGCGGAGGCGGAGGCGCTCGCCGACTGGTCCGCGCTGCGGATCTCGGGGCGTGGGGCCGACGAGATCGCCCTTGCCCTGCGCCGTGCGCGACCTGCGGCAGAGCTGTCGGTGCTGGTGGATCCGACGGACGCCGAGGCGATGCGCGAACGGCTCGCCGGCGCCGCCGTCACCGTCGAGGAGCAGGGGCTGTTCGCCCCGTCGCCGAGCCCGGCGGACGCTCATCTCCTGGTGGACCTGCTGGACCGCTATCCGGACGATGCCGCGATCGCGGTGCTGCGCGCCGCAAGGGCGGCCTGCGGCGGCGGGCGCGTGGTGCTGGTGGGCGAGGCGCTCGAGGACGAGGCGCTGGACGAGCACGAGTGCGAGGACGATCTGCTCGCGTTCGCCCGGGGCGAAGCGGGGCTGCGCACCCGCGCCGAGCGCGACGAGCTGGTGCGCCGGGCCGGTCTCGAGGTCGTCTCGGCCTCGAGCGTGGGATGGGGGTTCGATGTCCGCGTCCTCGCCTGAACCCGTGGGGCAACGCCCGGTGCTCGGCGTCGAGCAGGTGACCCTCGGTTACGGCGAGCGGGCGATCTCACGCGACCTCGACCTGCAGATCCGGCCCGGCTCCTTCACCGTGATCCTCGGCCCCAACGCCTGCGGCAAGTCGACGCTGCTGCGGTCGCTCGCGCGGGTGCTGACCCCGTCGGCGGGCCGCATCGTGCTGGACGGGAAGGATCTGCACCGCCTGCGCGCCCGGGACGTCGCCCGCCGGCTGGGTCTGCTGCCCCAGACCGCGCTCGCCCCCGACGGGATCACCGTCGTCGACCTCGTCTCGCGGGGTCGGTTCCCGCATCGCAGCCTGGTGCGCCGCTGGACTGACGAGGACGACGCCGCCGTCGAGCGCGCCCTGGCCGCCACCCGCACCGTCGAGCTCGCCGACCGCCTCGTGGACGAGCTCTCCGGTGGCCAGCGGCAGCGGGTCTGGGTGGCGATGCTGCTCGCACAGGAGACCGAGCTGATGCTGCTGGACGAGCCGACCACCTTCCTCGACATCGCCCACCAGTACGAGCTGCTCGAGCTGCTGCGGGGCTTCCACGAGCACGGGCGCACCCTCGTCGTGGTCCTCCACGACCTCAACCAGGCCGCGCGCTACGCGACCGACCTGGTGGTGATGCACGAGGGCGAGGTGGTGACCACCGGGGCACCGCAGGACGTGGTCACCCCCGCGCTGCTGCGGGACGTCTTCTCGCTGGACTGCCTCGTGGTGCCCGATCCCGCCTCCGGCACCCCCATGGTGGTCCCGACGGTTTGTACTCGATAATTCCCCGGGTGTCATTCTCCGAGGTGCCATTCTCGGTAAAAGTTTCACCAAACAATGGCTCGGACTTGGCATCGAACTGACCGGAAGTGCTGGTGGGACGGGCACGGTGGGGGAGGGTCGACGCCCGTCGTCGGCCGCACTCTTCCCCGCCCCTTCCCCCGTGGCCGTCCTCAGGAGCCCCCGAATGCCTGCACCCGCCCGTGTCCCCACCCATCGTGCCGACGGCTCCGCGGTGTACTTCCACGGCCTCCGCGTGGCCCCGAAGATGGCGGCCGCGACCGGCGGCGCCGTGATCGCGGCCGGCCTGGGCATCTCCGGGGCCGGGGTCGCCACCGCCGATACCGGTGTCTGGGACAAGGTCGCCCAGTGCGAGTCCGGCGGCAACTGGTCGATCAGCACGGGCAACGGCTACTACGGAGGGCTCCAGTTCTCCCCTTCCACCTGGAAGGCCTTCGGCGGCCACGAGTTCGCGAGCCAGGCGAACCAGGCCACGAAGTCCGAGCAGATCGCCATCGCCCAGCGCACCCTGCATGAGCAGGGCCCCGGAGCGTGGCCCACCTGCGGCAAGCGGGCAGGTCTCACCAGGTCCAACGGTGGCGCGGATGCGAACGCCCAGCCCGGCGGCCGCGAGGACTCGGCCTCCCGCGACGACGTGCGCACCAGCCCCGGCGCACTCGCGGTCGACGGCAAGTTCGGGGCGGCGACCACCCGCTCGCTCGAGGCCTGGGTGGGCGTGAGCCAGGACGGCTCGCTCTCGACCGCCGACATCAAGGCGCTGCAGTCCAAGGTCGGTGCCACCGCCGACGGGAAGATCGGCGCCGAGACCACCACCAAGCTCCGTGCGGCGATGGGCCTGAGCGGCAACGGCGCCTGGGACTTCCGCTCGAACTACGCGACCGTGAAGGCGCTCCAGTCCTTCCTCAACAGCGGAGCTCCGGCCGCGAGCGCCCCCGCGCCCTCGGCACCGACCGCCCCGGCTCCCTCGGCGCCGAGCAGCGGCGCACTCGTCGTGGACGGGAAGTTCGGTCCGGCCACCACCCGTGCGCTCGAGGCCTGGGTGGGCGTGAGCCAGGACGGCTCGCTCTCGACCGCCGACATCAAGGCCCTGCAGTCCAAGATCGGTGCCACCGCCGACGGGAAGATCGGCGCCGAGACGACGGCGAAGCTCCGTGCCGCGATCGGCCACGGCAGCAACGGCGTGTGGGACTTCCGCACCAGCTACTCCACCGTGAAGGCGCTGCAGGAGCACCTCAACGGCTGAGCCGCCGCAGGCGGGAGCCCCGCTCAGCTCCGACACCTGACGCAGCGCGCCGACCCTTCGGGGTTGGCGCGCTGCGTCGTGCTGTCTCTTTCCAGGACGTCCCTGTGGCCGTAACCCCTCGTTCCGAGGGGTCTCCTCGCGGCGCAGAGTGCAGTGCATCTCCCATTCCTCCACGAGGAGAGGTATAGTCGCATTTCAGACAAGCCGGACAAGCAGGGCAAAACGGACATCAGATGGGTGTGGGTCGCGATGGTGCGGACGGACCCGCTCCCGGTGCTGGGCCTGACCGCTCCATCCCGGCTCCGATCGCTGAGAGGTGCACGTGGCATTACCGCAGACAGTCAAAGCTGCTGGACCCTCGGTCCCTCTGCTCGGCGGTCGATCTCCGCTGCGAGCCTCCACCTGGTCCGCGCGTCCTCGCCGCAAGGACCGCAGCGATGACCGCCTGGTCGTCTCCATGATCGTCGCGGCGGACCTCCTGGCGCTCGCGGTGGCCTGCGTGATCGCGGTCCTGATCCGGCAGAACCTCGCGTTCCTGGATTCCGCTCCGAACCTCTCCGGTTACGTGGTGCGCACATCGGTGGTGATCGCCACCGCCTGGATGCTCGCCATTCTGATCTCCGGCGCGTCGAACCCCCGACTGGTGTCCGCTGGACCCGAGATCTACCGCAACGTGCTGGTGGGAAGCCTCGGAGCGGTGGGGCTCACCGGTGCGGTGCTCTTCCTTGCGGATATCCCGCTCTCCCGCCCCTACTTCGTCGCCCTGTTCCTGGTGGGTCCCCTGCTCCTGCTGCTGGTACGGGTGTTGGCCCGGCGCTGCGTGAACGTTGCCCGCGCCCGGGGGCACCTGCGCTCGCAGGTGCTCGTGGTCGGCTCCACCGGGCATGTGCGCGGCATCGTGCGCACCCTGACCCGAGAGGTCTGGCTGGGCTACGACGTGGTCGGTGCCATCACCCCGATCAGCGATGCGCGCCGCGGCGAGGGCGCCGGCGTGCCGATCCTCGGCGACGAGTCCCAGCTGCTGGATCTGGTGCGCGCGCAGCAGCCTGACGTCGTGCTGTTCACCGCCGGCTCGTCGGCGAGCGCCGAGGAGTTCCGTCGCGTCGCCTGGGAGCTCGAAGGGATCGAGGTCGGAGTCATCGTGGTCCCGGGCATCAGCGAGATCTCGGGCGACCGGATCCGGATGCGGCCTGTGGCCGGACTCCCGCTGGTGCACATGGACCTGCCGCGCGCCCGCAAGGCGCTGCGCTGGAGCAAGCGGCTGTTCGACATCGCCGCGAGCGCTCTGCTGCTGCTGATCCTGGCGCCGGTGCTCCTCATCGTGGCACTCTTCGTGCACCTCGGCGATGGCGGCGCGGTCATCTTCCGTCAGCAGCGCGTGGGCCGCACCGGCGAACCCTTCGAGTTCCTGAAGTTCCGCTCCATGGTGGTCGATGCGGAGGCCCGCCGGGCCGAGCTCGAGCAGCTCGCGCGCGACCGCGGCAACGACGTGCTGTTCAAGATGTCCGATGACCCCCGCATCACCCGGGTGGGCAAGCTGCTGCGCCGCTATTCCCTCGACGAGCTGCCCCAGCTGTGGAACGTGCTGCGGGGTGACATGAGCTTGGTCGGCCCGCGGCCCGCCCTGCCCCAGGAGGTCAGCGGGTATGACGGGGACGCGCACCGGCGCCTGGCCGTGCGGCCCGGGATCACCGGGCTCTGGCAGGTCTCCGGTCGCAGCGACCTCTCCTGGGATGACACCGTTCGACTGGATCTGTTCTACGTCGACAACTGGTCCTTCATGCAGGACCTCCTGATCCTGGTGCGCACTGCGCGCGCCGTGCTGGCCTCCCGAGGGGCGTACTGAGCGACGCTTTCCCCGGGGCGGGGTGACGCCCTCGCGTGAGGGAAGTGCTGAGCCCTCATGCGGGGGCGTTCCGCTGTCCTGAGCAGGGCTGGGCCGGGGGGAGTGGGCGACGGTGCCGGCGGCTCCCGAAGGGGCTCGAGCGTCTCATGTGCGGAGGAAGGGGACCCCGGTGATGAACATGTCATCACCGGGGTCCCGGATGCTGCGGAGTGCTGGTCGGAGGATTCAGCTGACTCCGGCTGACTGGAGCTCAGCGGAGGCGGTGATCGCGGCGAGCGCCCGCCGCAGGGCGGTGCTGGAGGTGTGGACGGTGTAGGGGAGGTATCGCACCTCGACCCCCACCTCGGCGAACTGCTCCTCCAGCAGGAGCCCCTTGGGGGTGCCGCGCCAGTCGTCGCCCTTGAAGAAGTGCGTGAAGCGCATGTCTCGCCAGGCATCGAGCTTCGACGGGGTGGTCTCCACGTAGACCCGATCCACGAAGCGCAGGTTGCGCACGATTTCGGCACGCTCTCCGGTGGGGATCACGGGCTCGATGCCCTTGACCTCGCGCAGCATTTCGTCGCTCACCACGCCGGCGATCAGCACATCGCAGTGCTGCTTGGCACGGCGGAGCAGATTCAGGTGCCCCACATGGAAGAGGTCGAACGCTCCTGCTGCGTATCCGATCCGCATAGTGACCTCCCGGTCCGTCCCGCCGACATTGCTGAGGTGCCGGTCATCCCCCAAGTCTACCCGGCATAAAGGGAAAAAGGGGTAAATCGGACATCGCGATTCGTGGGGAAGGTCTGGCATGCCGGACGCAGCACCAGCGCGGCTGAATGAGTCTCCGGATGACGCTCTGCGGCGTCCTGTATGAACCCGCGCGACTCTGCGAGAACCAGCTCGCCGAGGATGTTCATAGGCGCACATCTTTCTTTCCCGCGATCGCGGGAGGCTCGTAGCTTTCCGGTCATGTCCGCTACCACGACGCTGCCCGAGCTCGAGCGCACCGCCCCGGTGCGCCATCGTCCTGCGCTCAGCTACGAGCTGTTCCCGGCGCGGAGCGATGTGTCCTTCGAGCGGCTGCGCGAGACCATCGCGCAGCTCGAGGCGACGGGACCCGACTACGTCTCGGTGACCAGCCGTGCTCGTCACGGCAATCTCGCGCGCGTCATCGAAGTCACCGAGCACGTGCTGGCCGAGACCAGCCTGCGGCCCCTGGTGCACCTCACCTCGATCGGCTCCACCCGGGCGCAGCTCTCCACGATCATCCACGCGCTGCTGGACCGCGGCGTGCGCGGCATCCTCGCACTGCGCGGCGACCAGTCCGAGGGGCACAGCCTCGAGGACGACGAGATCCCCTTCGCGCGGCCCCTGGTGGAGCTGATCCGCACCATCGAGCACGAGCGCACCGCCACCCTCGCCGGCGGCCGCGTGAGCATCGGCGTGGCCGCCTATCCGCATCGTCATCCCGAATCACCCACCACCAGCCACGACACCGAGGTGCTGGTCGCCAAAGAGCGGGCAGGCGCGGACTTCGCCATCTCCCAGGTGTTCTTCGATGCCTCCGTCTACTGCGGTCTGCTCGCCCGGGCGCGCGAGGCGGGGATCCGGATGCCGATCGTGCCCGGCCTCGTGCCCGCCACCAACCCGCGCCGCCTCGAGCGCCTCGCCGCGATCAGCGGTGTCGAAGCGCCCCGCGACCTCCTCCACCAGCTGGAGATCGCCTCCGACGAGGTCGAGCGACGCCGCATCGGCGTGCGCTTCACCGTCGACCTCGCCCGTCGGGTGCTCGACGCCGGGGCCCCCGGCGTGCACCTCTACACCTTCAACTCGCACGGCGACGCGCTCGACGTGCTCGATCACCTCGACCTGGACCGCTGGTCCACCACCCAAGGAGAGACCCGATGACCGCTCAGATCGCCCCGCTGCCCGCCGCCACCCCCGTCGGCTACCCCCGCATCGGCCCCGCCCGAGAGCTGAAGAAGGCCGAGGAGGCCTACTGGGCAGGGCGCATCGACCACGCCGAGTTCGCCCGCCGCACCCGCGAGCTGCGCCGCGCCACCCGCGCGCGCCTGGCCGAGCTGGGCCTCGACGCCGCCGGCGCCGCGCCCGAGTCGTTCTCCCTCTACGACCAGGTGCTCGACGCCGCGCTCGCCGTCGGGATCATCCCGGACCGCTTCGCCTCCGTGCTGGGTGCGGACGGCACGATCGACGACGACGGGCTCTTCGCCCTCGCCCGTGGCACCGCGGAGCAGCCGCCGCTGGAGATGACCAAGTGGTTCGACACCAACTACCACTACCTGGTGCCCGAGATCGGCCCCGATACCGACCTCCATCTCGCCTCCACCCGGATCGTCGACCTGTTCACCGAGTCCCTCGAGGACGGCACCGGCACCCGTCCCGTGCTGGTGGGTCCGCTGACCCTGCTCCTGCTGGCCAAGGCGCAGGACGGCGCGCCCGAGGGCTTCGACCCGCTAGACCGCCTGGACGATGTCGTCGCCGTGTACGCCGAGCTCCTGAATGCGCTGCACACCGCCGGCGCCGGCTGGGTGCAGCTCGACGAGCCCGCCCTCGCCGCCGATCAGCGCCTGGCCCAGCCCGAGCTCGCCGACGCGCTGCAGCGCTCCATCGGCCGCCTCGTCGAGACGGTGCCGCGTCCGCAGCTGCTGGTCACCACCCCCTACGGAGGCATCGGCGATCTGCTGCCCGCGCTGCTCGCCACCGGCGCCGAAGCTGTGCACCTCGACCTCACCCGCGGAGAGCTGCCCAGCGCTCAGCAGCTTGCCGGGATCGGCTCCACGCAGCTGGTCGCGGGCCTCGTCGAGGGACGCTCCGTGTGGCGCACCGAGCTGCCGACGGCCGCTGCCCGCCTGGCCGAGCTGCGCCGCCGCGTCACCGAGGCCGGGGGAGCGGCCGACGCGATCTCCGTGTCGACCTCCGTGTCCCTCCAGCACGTCCCGCACACGCTCGAGCTCGAGACCTCGCTGTCTGCCGAGCTCGTGGCCACCCTTGCCTTCGCCGACGAGAAGATCATCGAGATCGTCACCCTCGCCGCCGGCGGCATCGAGCCCGGAGCGGTCGATGGGCCGCGCTCCGTGCCGCGCGCCTTCGACGGCGTGCAGGTGCCCTCCGTGCGCGAGCGCGCCGCCGCCGTCACGTCCGCGGACACCGAGCGCGTCGCCTACGAGGAGCGGGCCGAGGCCCAGCGTCAGGCCCTCGGCCTGCCGGACCTGCCCACCACCACCATCGGTTCCTTCCCGCAGGTGGGGGAGGTGCGTGCCGCCCGTGCCGCCCACCGCAAGGGCACTCTGGACGATGCCGGCTATGAGCAGGCCATGAAGGAGGAGATCGCGCGCGTGATCACCCTTCAGGAGGAGCTGGGGCTGGACGTCCTGGTGCACGGCGAGCCCGAGCGCAACGACATGGTGCAGTACTTCGCCGAGAACCTCGAGGGCTTCGCGACCACCGAGCACGGCTGGGTGCAGTCCTACGGCTCCCGCTGCACCCGCCCCTCGATCCTGTTCGGCGACGTGCACCGTCCCGCGCCCATCACGGTGGGCTGGGCGACCTACGCCCAGTCGCTCACCCCGCGCCCCGTCAAGGGCATGCTCACCGGCCCCGTCACCATCCTGGCCTGGTCCTTCGTGCGCGATGACCAGCCCCTCGGGGACACCGCCGCCCAGGTGGGCCTCGCCCTGCGCGACGAGGTCACCGACCTCGAGGCCGCCGGGATCAGCATCGTCCAGGTCGACGAGCCCGCCCTGCGCGAGCTGCTCCCGCTGCGGGAGGTGCAGCACGCGGACTACCTCGACTGGTCCGTGCGCTCCTTCCGCCTCGCGACCTCCGGTGTGGACACCGCCACGCAGATCCACACCCACCTCTGCTACAGCGAGTTCAATGTGGTCGTGGGCGCGATCGACGCCCTGAACGCGGATGTCACCTCGATCGAATCGGCCCGCTCGCGCGGTGAGATCCTCGAAGCCATCGACCCCGGTGCCTTCCCCCGCGGCATCGGCCCCGGGGTGTGGGACATCCACTCCCCGCGCGTCCCCGCCGCCGAAGAGATCGCCGAGCAGCTGCGCCGCGCACGCGCCGTGGTGGGCCCTGAACGGCTGTGGGTCAATCCTGACTGCGGCCTGAAGACCCGCGGCTACTCCGAGACCGAGGCCAGTCTTCGTCACCTCGTCCAGGCGGTGCGCGAGGTGCGCGCCGACGCGGAGGTCCCGGCCGGCGCCTGAGCTCCTGACGGGTCCGGCCGGTCCGCCGCAGGTGGGCCGGCCGGACCTGTCAGCGCGAGGGGGAAGCTCCCCTTCGGACGTGCCCGTCGACCCCTTCCCCTTTTCGGGCAAATCGGACATACTGACGTCATGCGAGGGATCATTCTGGCCGGCGGCACGGGGTCGCGACTGCACCCGTTGACGATCGGCGTCTCCAAACAGCTGATGCCGGTTCACGACAAGCCGATGATCTACTACCCGCTGAGCACACTGATGCTCGCCGGGATCCGGGACATCCTGGTCATCACCACCCCGGAGGACAGCGCCGCCTTCCGGCGGGTGCTCGGCGACGGAGAGCGTTTCGGCGTGAACCTTCAGTACACGGTCCAGCACAGTCCTGACGGCCTCGCCCAGGCGTTCACTCTCGGTGAGGAGTTCCTGGACGGCCAGAAGGCCGCGCTGGTGCTCGGCGACAATCTCTTCTACGGCCAGGGGATGGGGGCCCAGCTACGACGCCACCAGGATCTCGAGGGTGCCGCCGTCTTCGGCTATTGGGTGAAGGACCCCACCGCCTACGGCGTCGTGGAGATGAGCGAGGACGGCCGCGCCCTCTCCCTGGAGGAGAAGCCGACGGTCCCGCGGTCCAACCTCGCGGTGCCGGGGCTGTACTTCTATGACGAGACGGTCGTGGAGCGCGCGAAGGCGCTGACCCCCTCGGCCCGAGGCGAGCTGGAGATCACCGACCTGAACCGCGGCTATCTCGAGGACGGCGCCCTGAGCGTCGAGGTGCTCACCCGCGGCACGGCATGGCTGGACACCGGCACCTTCGGCGACCTCGCCGCCGCCGGCGACTTCATCCGCACCGTGCAGCAGAGGCAGGGCCTCTCCATCGGTGCTCCCGAAGAGGTCGCCTGGCGCATGGGCTACCTCAGCGACGCCGAGCTCCGCGAGCGCGCACTGCCGCTGATGAAGTCCGGATACGGCCGCTATCTGCTGGACGCGCTCGAGCGCGAGATCGCGGACCGTCCGCTGCACCTCCACCCCTCGGCAGCGGCGCTGCGGGCATCGGCATGACCGCCCGCCGGCTCCTGGTCACCGGCGGTGCCGGTTTCATCGGCTCCGCCTTCGTGCACCACGTCGTGGCTCATACCGATGACACCGTGACGGTGCTGGACAAGCTCACCTACGCCGGTCACCGAGCCTCTCTCGACGATCTGCCGACGCAGAGGGTGCAGCTGGTGGTGGGGGACGTGGCCGATCCGGCGGTGGTGGATCCGCTGGTGGCGTCGGCCGATGCCGTGGTGCATTTCGCGGCGGAGTCCCATAACGACAACTCGTTGTCCGATCCCTCGCCGTTCCTGCAGACGAACCTGGTGGGCACCTTCACCCTGCTGGAGGCGGTGCGACGGCACGGCACCAGGTTCCACCACATCTCGACGGACGAGGTGTACGGCGACCTGGCGCTGGACGACCCGCAGCGCTTCACCGAGTCCACGCCGTACAACCCGTCGAGTCCGTATTCGGCGACGAAGGCCGGGTCGGATCTTCTGGTGAGAGCGTGGGTGCGCTCGTTCGGGGTCGCGGCGACGATCTCGAACTGCTCGAACAACTACGGCCCCCGCCAGCACGTGGAGAAGTTCATTCCCCGCCAGATCACGAACCTGATCGACGGGATCCGGCCCCGCCTCTACGGCGCGGGGCTGAACGTGCGCGACTGGATCCATGCCGAGGACCACTCCAGCGCGGTGCTGCGGATCCTGGACGCTGGGGAGATCGGCCGGACGTACCTGATCGGGGCCGACGGAGAGAAGAGCAACAAGGAGGTCGTGGAGCTGATCCTGCAGATGATGGGCCGGGAGAGCGATGACTACGACCACGTCACCGACCGCCCCGGCCACGACCTGCGCTACGCGATCGACGCCACGGCACTGCGTGAGGAGCTGGACTGGTCCCCGCGGTTCCGGGACTTCGAGGCGGGCCTCGCGGCGACCATCCTGTGGTACCGCGACAATGAACAGTGGTGGCGACCGCAGAAGGCAGCCACTGAAGCGAAATACCAGCTCGCCGGCCAGTGACCACGGATGCCCCGTCGGTCCGAGCCCGTGACCGAGAGGACCCCATGACCGAGCTCGCAGTCCGCACCACCCCGATCCCGGGACTGCTGGTGATCGATCTTCCCGTGCACGGGGATGCTCGGGGCTGGTTCAAGGAGAACTGGCAGCGGCAGAAGATGGTCGCCGCGGGACTGCCGGACCTCGGGCCGGTGCAGAACAACATCTCCTACAACCAGGCCGTCGGGGTCACCCGCGGCATCCACGCCGAGCCCTGGGACAAGTACATCTCCGTCGCCACCGGGAAGGTGTTCGGGGCGTGGGTGGACCTGCGGGAAGGGCTGAGCTTCGGGACGACGTACTGGCACGAGATCACTCCCGAGGTCGCGATCTTCGTGCCCCGCGGCGTCGGCAACGCCTTCCAGACTCTCGAAGCACCCGCCGCCTACACCTATCTGGTCAACGACCACTGGTCCGCGGCCGCGCAGACGCAGTACACCTTCCTGCACCTGGCCGACGAGACTGCGGCGATACCTTGGCCGATCCCGCTGGAGCAGGCGGAGCTCTCGGCGAAGGACCACGCCCACCCGCGGCTCGCGGACGTCGTCCCGGTCCCGCCGCACCGCACCCTGGTGGTCGGTGGGGGAGGACAGCTCGGCCGGGCCCTGGCCGCGCGGTGGTCGGATCGCCACGACGTCGACGTCGTCGGCCGCGACCGGCTCGACCTCGCCGATCCGGGCTCCCTCGAGGCCTTCGATTTCGCCCCGTACGGCACGATCGTCAACGCCGCCGCCCACACTGCGGTGGACGCCGCCGAGACGCCCGAAGGCCGACGAGAAGCATGGGCGGTGAACGTCACCGGCGTCGGCCACCTGGTCGAAGCGGCCCGCACGCACCGGGCGACGCTCGTGCACGTCTCGAGCGACTACGTCTTCGACGGCGCGCACCCGGTGCACGACGAGACCGAGCCACCGAGCCCGCTGGGGGTGTACGGGCAGACCAAGGCCGCCGGCGACCAGCTCGTCGCGACCCTCCCGGACCACTACCTCGTGCGCACCAGCTGGGTGATCGGGGAGGGGAATAACTTCGTGGCCACCATGGTCGGCCTCGCCGAGCGCGGCATCGACCCCGCTGTGGTGGACGACCAGATCGGCCGCCTCACCTTCACCGTGGACCTCGCCGCCGCGATCGACCACCTGCTCACCACCCGACCGAGCCCCGGGACCTACAACGCCACGAACGACGGAGAGCCGCTCAGCTGGGCGCGCATCGCCGCCGAGGTCTTCGCCCTGACTGGCCACGACCCGGCGCGGGTGAGCTCCGTGAGCACCCATGAGTACTACGCCGGCAAGGACCGCATCGCCCAGCGCCCACCCAGTTCGACGCTCGACCTCACCAAACTCCGGGCCACCGGCCTCACTCCGCGGGACCAGCTCACGGCGCTGCGGGATCACCTCGCCGCATCCCTGGCACTCCCGAGCCGCTGATTCCCGTCTCGGACCGTCTGCCCATCATCCCGAGCAGCGACCGCTGTGGGAGCCTTCTGCCATGACGCACCTCCCCGCCGACAGTCACGTCCACAGCGAGTACTCCTGGGACACGGGAGGCCCCGACTCCGCCGCCCGCGGCACCATGGAGGCCACCTGCGCACGCGCGATGCGCATCGGCCTGCCCGCGCTGTTCTTCACCGAGCACCTCGACCTCGAGGACGCCTGGTTCAGCGACCCGGCGGACTTCGGTGACCACGAACGCCACCTGCTGGGGCCCGACGGTCGGGTCAGCGTCCCCCGCTTCGACGTCGACGGCTACTTCGAGAGCATCGACCGCTGCCGAGTGACATTCCCCGAGCTGCGGATCGGCACCGGGCTCGAGATCGGCCAGCCTCACCTGCGCCTGGAGGCCGTGCAGCAGCAGCTGGACCTCTCCCGCTTCGACCGTCTGCTCGGCTCGCTCCACACCCTCGAGATCGAGGAGGGCCGCGCCGAGCCGGACACCCTCTTCCGTCGCCTGCCGGCGGACGACGTGATCCGCCGCTACCTCGCCGGGGTCCCGGCTCTGGTGGCAGGTGACGAGCCCTTCGAGATCGTCACCCACCTCGACTACGCCCTGCGGTACTGGCCCGAGGAGCTCGAGGGGCCCGTCGATCCCCGGGACTTCGAGGACGAGTTCCGCACCGCGCTGCGCGCCATCGCCCGCAGCGGCCGCGCGCTGGAGATGAACACGCGACGGCTCTGGCCGTGGATGCCCCGGTGGTGGAGCGAGGAGGGAGGTCGGGCGATCAGCTTCGGCAGCGACGCGCATGCTCCCCGGGCCCTCGCCCACGGGTTCCCCGAGGCGGCCGCGATGGTCGAGGCCTTCGGGTTCCGGGCCGGTGCCACCCCCCAGGAGCTCTGGCGCCGCTGACCCGGGGCCGCGGTCGTCGACCACGGTCCCGGAGCGTTCAGAGAGGCACCACCAGCGGCCGTCCGCTCACCGGATGCTCGAGCACCGTGACCCGCTGGCGGTAGACCCGTTCGATCCGTTCCGGCGTCAGGACCTCCTCGGGCGTTCCCAGAGCAGTGAGCGCGCCCTCGGAGAACACGGCGAGCCGGTCGCAGTAGCGGGCCGCGAGGGAGAGATCGTGCAGCACCACCAGCACGCACCGGCCGTCGTCCGCGAGTGTGCGGGCGCGCCGCATCAGGGTCTCCTGATGGCGCAGGTCCAGGGCCGCGGTGGGTTCGTCCAGCAGGACGATCGCCGTGTCCTGGGTGAGGGTGCGGGCGAACACCGCCCGAGCCAGCTCCCCACCGGAGAGCGTGGTCACATCGCGCTCGGCCAGCTCCTGGATCTCGGCGGCGCGGAGCGAGGCGGCGATGAGCTGCTCGTCGCGGTCCGAGGCGTCGTGCGGGGCGCGGCCCATCTCCACCAGCTCATGCACGGTGAAGGAGAACGCCTGGCCGTGCTGCTGGGTCATCACCGAGCGCTGCCGGGCCAGGGGTTTGGCCGGCCAACGGTGCGGCGCGGTCCCGGCCAGCAGGATCTCGCCCTCGGAGGGCACCAGGTCCCCAGCCAGCAGGGACAGCATGGTGGACTTCCCCGCCCCGTTGGGGCCGACCAGTGCGACCAGTTCGCCGGGCGAGGCGTCGAAGCTCACCCCGTCCAGGAGCTGCGCCCCGCCGATGCGGAAGCCGACCTCGCGCACCTGCAGGCACGACGCCGGAGCCGTCGCTGCGCTCATAGCTGCACCGCCCGCGAGCGCAGCACCAGAGCGAGGAAGAACGGCGCGCCGAGCAGTGCGGTGAACAGTCCGATCGGCACCTCCGCCGGTGGGGCGACCACCCGGGAGAGGGTGTCGGCGACGACGATCAGCAGCCCTCCCAGCACGGCGGAGACCGGCAGCAGGGTGCGGTGCCCGGGCCCGCACAGCAGCCGCACGATGTGCGGGACCACCAGGCCGATGAAGCCGATGGTGCCCGTGAAGGCGACGGTGGTGCCCGTCAGCAGCGCGGTGATCACGATGACCAGGCGGCGGGTGGAGTTCACATCCAGTCCCAGGTGCTTCGCCTGTCGTTCTCCGAAGGTGAGCAGGTCCAGGCGCCGCGAGAGCGCGATCAGCAGGGCGATCCCCAGCAGCACCGGGATCGTCACCACCGCCAGCCGCACCCAGGTGATCGAGCCCAGTGAGCCCATCTGCCAGAACACCACGGACTCCAGCTCGTCATCATCGGCGGCGAAGGTGAAGAAGCCGGTGGCGGCCGCGAAACCGGCGCCCACGGCGATCCCCACGAGCAGCAGCCGGGCGGTGCCGGTGCCTGCGGACGGCCGGGCCAGGGCGTAGATCAGACCGGTCGCGAGCAGACCGCCGACGAAGGCGGAGGCCGGCACGATCCACGCCACCAGCGCTCCCGTGAGCGGGGGCAGCAGCACGATCGCGCCGACGGCACCGGTGGAGGCGCCGGCGCTGACGCCGATGATGCCGGGATCTGCGAGCGGGTTGCGGAACAGGCTCTGCAGGGCGGCGCCGGAGACGGCCAGCGCCGCCCCGGTGAGGGTCCCGAAGAGCACGCGCGGCATGCGCAGGTCCATGACCACCGTGGTCTCGAGCGCCCCGGAGCCCGCGCCGACGCCGAGGATCTCGCGCCCGGTGACCGCGAGCACGGTCGCGGGGGTGAGCTCGATCGGTCCGGAGCCGATCGCGAGCACGATCGCGATCAGCAGCACTCCTGCGGCGACGGGGAGTGCCGTGAGGAGCGGGATGCGGCGTGTTCGCTCGGTGCGGGTGCGGCTCACGCCGTGAGGTCGGCCAGCGCCTGGGCGAGTGCGAGCGCCCCGGCACCGACGGCGGAACCGGAGACCTTGATCTGCTCGCTGGGCATGAGCAGGAAGTTCGAGGCCTGCCCGGCGGGGGTCTGTGCGAGTGTGGGGAAGGCGGAGAGGAAGCCCTCGAGGCCGCCCCACTCCTCGAGGTCCCCGGTGCCGGTGATGAGGACATCGGGGGCGAGATCCAGCAGGCCCTCGTCGCTGAACTCGACCGAGTAGCCGCGCAGGCCCGCCTCCGCACCGCAGTTCACCGCGCCGACGGCCTCGAGGATGTCCGCGGCAGCGGTTCCCGTGCCCACCACCGCGTTCGCGCCGCCCGCGCCGGAGGAGGTCACCACCAGCACGCGCAGCTCCTTGGCCGCGTCCCCGGCGGCCGCGGAGGCCTGGGACAGCTGCTCCTCGACCGCGCCCGCCAGCTCCTCGGCGGACTCAGGATCGCCGATGAAGGTGCCGACGGTGCGGATCTTGTCCGCCACCGCCTGCTGGTCGTCGACCACCGCGGCGGAGAGCCCGGCGGAGCGGAACTGCTCGGCGACATCGCCATGACGCTTGACGTTGTTGCCGAGGAAGCAGGTGCCGTCCACGGAGAGCAGCCCCTCGGTGCCGGTCTGCTGGGAGAACTCGAACTGCTCGGGGGCGTCGAGTGCGGCCGGGGCCACGGAATTGGTGGGGGCGGCGTAGATCAGCGCGGAGAGTCCCATCGCCGCGAGCATGTCCGCGATGTCCTCGCCGCCGACGATGGTGCGCGAGAGGTCCTCGATGGTCACCTCAGCACCGGTGCCGTCGGTGACGGTGACCGGCAGCGCCGGGGCTGCGGAGACCGTCGGGGCACCCGTGCCGTCCACCCAGGTCCAGCCCTCGGGCAGATCCGTCGGTGCCCCGGCGGACGGGGCGCCCCCGGTGCCCCCTGCGTCCGAGGGACCCGAGTCGTCGCGGCCGGCGTCCGTGGGCTCGGCGGACCCGCAGGCGGCCAGGGCGGTGAGGGCGGCCAGAGCGGGGGCGGCGGCGAGCAGGTGGCGGCGGGGCAGAGGCATGAGGAAGCGGATCCTTGCTGGACGGGCGGGCGCACCCGCATGACGACGACCTTCGGTGAAAGGTGAGGCTAACCTTAGTGACATCGCTGCAGGCTGGAGGTCGTCGGTGCCGTGATCGTCCTCACTGCGGCTGCGCTGCGGCTGCGCTGCGGAGCGCCAGTGGTGTCGTGCGGCTCGACGTCGACCCGCTCTCGCGGTGGGCGTGATGGCGGTCCTGCACCCTCGGTCCAGTGGTTGGGGTGACCTTGGCTTTCGCACAACCGATCGGTAGCCTGGGTGAGTCGTGGGGGACACCTGGGTGGGGAACTGTGGAGAAGCAGCGCGCTCTGACGCGCTCTGCTGCGCTGTCGAATCTGGGACCACGTCGCATCGAATCGCTCGACGACCCGGAAGGAACGCACATGTCTGTGCCTGGTGGGGGACAGTACCCGTCACAGGATCCGCATCCGCAGGATCCTCAGCAGCACAATGCAGGACCGTCGCAGGAGGGTCAGCAGCCGCCGCAGAGCGCTCAGCCTCCGTACGGCTCGCCCGCTCCGCAGTACGGCTCGCCGGCCTCCGCGCCCCAGTACGGCTCCGCGGGGTACGACTCCGCAGGGTCTGCCCCGCAGTACGGCTCCCCGGCATCCGCTCCTCAGCACGGATCGCCGGCGCCGCAGGGCGCTCCCGTCGGCCCGGGCTCTCCGGCGCCGCAGGGGGTCGCGCCGGCCCCGGTCGTCGCCACGGGGATGACCCCTGAGCAGCTGAAGCAGAAGCTCGACGCCGCCGGCCTGTCCAACCCGCTGCCGTCGCTCGCGGTCGGTGGCATCACCTACCTCGGCGGCATCCTCGTCTCCGTCCTGGCGATCGTGCTGCTCGCGATCGCAGCCGCGATCGCCGACATGGGGAACCCGGTCCAGGCCACGCTCGAGGGCATGGACATCTCTCCGGACGAGACCCTCAGCGGCCTCGCCTCCGCGCTGCGCTTCCCCTTCCAGCTGGTCGCGATGGCGATGCTGGGCTCCCTCGGCTTCAGCAAGACCTTCGACGGAGAGAGCCTCAGCGCCTCCATCCGCCTGCTGCCTGGCGTGGTCACCGTGGTGATGGTGCTGCTGAGCTTCTACGGCGGCCGCTTCGTGCAGCGCCGCCAGGCCGCCGGGAAGCTGGGCATCTGGGTCTCCGCCGCCCTCGCCGGCTTCGTGGTCGCCCTGGTCACGGTGATCGCCGCGCTGATCTTCGCGCAGCCGATCCCTGTCGACGAGGACATCACGCTGCGGCTGCACGCGGCAGGCTTCGACACCTTCTTCGGCGCGTTCCTCCTGCTCACCCTGGCGCACGCGCTCGGTCGGATCAGCCTGCGCGCGCGCCCGGCCTGGTGGCCGCTGGTCACCGACCTCACCGCGGGCTTCAAGCTCGCCCTCACCCATGCGCTGATCGTCACGGTGCTGGCCTTCGCAGGACTCACGGTGGCCACCACCATCCAGGCGCTGATCGACGGGGAGACCCCGCCGATGCTCTACGTGATCCTGCTGCTGCCGCTGCTGGGCGGCTACGTCCTGTCCTACCTCACGGGCCTGGACCTGCTGTCCGCGCTCGGCGTCTCGATCACCGGTCCCGAGCTGTTCGATGAGTTCGGCGTGACCGGAAGCGAGTTCTTCTCGGTCTTCTCGATGCCCTGGTACACGTGGCTGGGTGCACTGGTGCTGATCCCCGTCGGCCTGATCCTGGCTGCGCTGTTGTGGCAGCACCAGCGCCAGGTGGTCCCGAACAACGTGGTCGCCCTCGCGGTCTCGTGGGCTGCGCTGCCCGTGGTCTACTTCGTCGGCGCGCTCGGACTGATGATCCTGGCGCGGTTCTCGGCCACCGTGGGGTACTCCGGGTCGTTCGGGGACGGTGAGGTGATCGGTGCCTCGCTGGGCCTCGCCGCCTGGACCCCCCTGCTGGCGGGCCTGGCAGGCGTGATCGTGGAGCTGCTCTCGCGCTTCGTGACCCCGCTGGCAGCCCCCTTCATCCCGGCCAAGGTGCTGTCCTGGTTCCGGCGCCCGCTGGCCCCGGCCCTGGCGGGCACGGGTGCCGCGACCCTCGCTGCAGGCACCGCAGGAGCAACTGCGACCGATCAGGCTCTGGCGCCGAGCGCGCAGGGCGTTTCGACGGAGCCTGCGGACAGCGCTGCGCAGACCGGTGCCCCGCAGACCGGTGCGCCGGGTCTCGCGCCGACCGCGCAGTCCACGACCAGCAGCCCCTACGCCACTGTGCCGATGGGCGGCGGAGCCGCTGCGGTCGCGGCAGGACCGGCGGGCCAGGAGCAGGCTCCTGCCGCGCCCCTCTCGCCGAAGGCGCGCAAGCTCATGATCGGTGGCGGCATCGCCGTGGGTGGTGCCTTCGTGCTGCTGGTGGGGATCGCGATCGCGTTCAACGTCATCTCCTCCACCGTGTTCTCCCCGGAGAAGCGGGTCGAGGCGTATCTCGGCGCACTACAGGACGGGGACGCCGCCACGGCGGTGGAGATCTCGGCCCCGAACGCGCCGACGGCCCAGCAGGTGCTGTTGACCAACGCGATCGCCGGCTCTGCCGAGAACCGCATCAGCGGCTTCGAGATCGTCGACTCCGAGGAGTCCGGGGATGACAGCGTGAGGGTCACCGCGAAGGTGGTCCAGGACGGTGTCAGCACCACCCGCAACTTCTTCGTGGAGCGCAACGGACGCACCGCGCTGGTGTTCCCCGAATGGCGGATGGGCGAGACCGAGTACGCCTACCTCGAGCTGCAGATCCCGGAAGGGGCGAGCACCATCCTGGTCAACAGCCAGGAGGTGGCGGTGGAGAGCCTCGCCGCCGAGGGAGGCTACGCCGTGGCCGCAGTGCTCCCGGGTCAGTACACCGTGAGCCTGCCGGAGGTCTCGGAGTTCATCGGCTCCGAGGAGAGCCCGGTGTTCGTCTCCGCCGATCCGGAGGGCTGGTACGAGCTGTTCGCCGCCCCGACCTACACCCTGACCGAGGCCGGCACCGCCGAGGTCCAGTCCCAGGTCGACACCGCACTCGACGAGTGCGCGAAGTCCACCGAGTCCGCCCCCGAGAGCTGCCCCTTTGAGGCCTGGGCCAGCAGGATGGTCGAGGGCTCCGGCTCCTGGACCATCGACACCTACCCGACCGTGGAGATCGAGCCGACCCAAGAGGGGTGGAGCGTATCCAGCTACGACAGCCCGGGCGAAGCCACCTTCGCCTACCAGGAAAAGGGCTGGAGCGAGGAAGATGCCCCCACCGACGCGACGGACGTCTCGACGGTCCGCGTCTCGGGAAGCGTGACCCTCGCCGAGGACGGCACCCTCACGGTGGACCTCTCGGAGGATGGCTGGTGAGCTGACCGCTGAGAGGTCCTGAAGGACCGTCGGCGCAGCCTCGCCCGCTCCCGCAGAACCCGGCCCCGGCCCCCATGAAAGGGGTCGGGGCCGGGTTCTGTGCACTCCGGTGCGTCCGGCTGGCTCAGCCCATGCGCTGGTCGCTCTCAGACCGCGCCAGGTCGCCGCGAGCGCGAACGGATCCTGGATGACCGCGACGAAAATGTCCAGCCCCACGACGGTGCGCTGCCCGGTGACCGGGCCCAGGTAGGAGAATCTGTTCCCCAGGGCGATCACGAAGCGGTGAACGGCGAAGAAACCGACCAGCAGGAACGCGGGGATCAGAAAGGAGGTGAGCCAGTGACTTCTCGCCCTCGAGGGCCAGCTGCAGCTGACTGCGCAGGGTGCGGGGCTTCGCGCGACGAGGTCGCCCGTGATGCACTGATCCCCGGCCTTGATCGTCGCCGCACCTCTGAGGCCGCGGAGCCGGAGCTGGAACATTCCGAAGAAAGCGTCTGAGCAGGACACAATACGAGCGCCCCGGTCCCGGGGCACGAGGACGAGGAGGAGCAATGCGCGCACTGCGCAAGGTCGCACCCGGTGCCGGGCTGGAGTGGACGACGGTCGAGGAGCCCGGGTGCGGGCCCTGGGACGTCAAGGTGCGGGTGCTGCGTGCCGGCATCTGCGGCACCGACCTGCACATCCTGGCCTGGGATGCCTCGGCAGAGTCGATGTGCGACACGGTGCCCTTCACTCCTGGCCATGAGTTCTACGGCGAGGTCGTCGAGGTGGGGGAGGAGGTCAGCGACGTGCGCGTCGATGATCGCATCTCCGGAGAGGGCCATGTGGTGTGCGGGACCTGCCGCAACTGCCGTGCCGGCCGTCGCCAGATGTGCATCCGCACCCGCTCCGTGGGGGTCCAGCGCGATGGCGCCTTCGCCGAGTACGTCACGGTCCCGCACCAGAACGTGTGGGTGCATGAGCACGACGGCGGCGAAGAGCTGATCAGCCCCGAGCTCGGCGCCGTCTTCGACCCGCTGGGCAATGCGGTGCACACCGCGCTGAAGTTCCCGGTGGTCGGCGAGGACGTGCTGATCACCGGAGCCGGACCGATCGGGCAGATGGCCGCGGCCGTCGTCCGCCACGCCGGCGCCCGCTACATCACCATCACCGACGTCTCCCCGCAGCGCCTGGAGATGACGGAGGGCTGCGGAGCTGATCTGGTCCTGGACGTGGCCAGCATGAAGGTGCGCGACGCCCAGCGCAGCCTGGGCATGCGGGAGGGCTTCGACGTGGGGCTCGAGATCTCCGGGCAGGCCCGGGCCCTGCAGGAGATGATCGAGAACATGAACCACGGCGGCAAGATCGCGCTGCTGGGCCTGCCCTCTCAGCAGTTCGAGATCGACTGGACCATGGTCGTGACCCGCATGCTCACCCTGCAGGGGATCTACGGCCGCGAGATGTTCGAGACCTGGAACGCGATGTCCGCGATGCTCAGCACCTCCGAGGTGCTGCGCGCCGCGATCACCCGCACCATCACGGACGTGCTCCCTGCCACCGAGTGGGAGCACGGCTTCGAGATCGCCAAGGCCGGCACCGCAGGCAAGGTCGTGCTGGACTGGAGCATGCTGGACGACTGACCCGCCCGACCCACCAGCCCCGCCATCCCCGCCATCCCCGCCGGACCCGCCCGACCCGCCCGACCCGCCCGACCCGTCCGTCCCGCCCTCTCCGTCGGCCGCCCGTCACCCCAACTCGCCGACCCTCACTTCCGCCACGACCGGAAACGTTCCAGCGACGTGGAACCTTTCCGGTCGTGGCGGAAGGATCACCCTCGGATCACCCTCTCTGGAAGGACCCCACCCCGATGTACACCGACCTCAAGGACCAGCTGACCGCCGAGCTCACCGAGATCGAGCAGGCCGGCACCTTCAAGCACGAGCGTGTCATCTCCACCCCGCAGGCCGGCCGGATCACCGCCGGTCCCGTGGGCCGCGGGGGCGCCGAGGTGCTGAACTTCTGCGCCAACAACTATCTCGGCCTCGCCGATCATCCCGAGATCGTCGTGAGCGCGAAGCGGGCCCTGGACGAGCGGGGCTTCGGCATGGCCTCGGTGCGCTTCATCTGCGGCACCCAGGACCTTCACCTGCAGCTCGAGGCCGCTGTCTCCGGTTTCCTCGGCACCGAGGCCACGATCCTGTTCTCCTCCTGTTTCGACGCCAACGGCGCCGTGTTCGAGCCGCTGTTCGGCAAGGAGGACGCGATCATCTCCGACGAGCTGAACCACGCCTCCCTGATCGACGGGATCCGGCTGTCCAAGGCGGCCCGCTTCCGCTATCGCAACGCCGACCTCGCGGACCTCCGCACCCAGCTCGAGGCCGCCGCGGCACTGCGGGAGGGCAAGGGCGCGCGCCGCACCGTCATCGTCACCGACGGCGTCTTCTCGATGGACGGCTACCTCGCCCCGCTGCCGGGCATCTGCGATCTCGCCGAGGAGTTCGGGGCGCTGGTGATGGTGGACGACTCCCACGCCGTCGGCTTCATGGGTGCGACCGGCGCGGGCACACCCGAGCATTTCGGGGTCTCCGAGCGCATCGACATCTACACCGGCACCTTCGGGAAGGCGCTCGGCGGCGCGAGCGGCGGGTACGTCTCCGGCCGGCGCGAGATCGTGGCGATGCTGCGCCAGAAGGGCCGCCCCTACCTGTTCTCCAACTCGCTGGCCCCCTCGATCGTCTCCGCGACCCTCACCGCGCTCGAGCTGGTCGCGGGCAGCGCCGAGCTGCGCGGCACCCTGTTCCGCAACGCCGAGCTGTTCCGCCGCCGGATGAGCGAGGAGGGCTTCGAGCTGCTGCCGGGGGAGCACGCGATCGTGCCGGTGATGTGCGGAGACGCCGCACTGGCCGGCCGGATCGCCGACGCGATGCTCGAGCACGGCGTCTATGTCACGGCCTTCTCCTATCCCGTGGTCCCGCAGGGGAAGGCCCGGATCCGGGTGCAGCTCTCCGCCGCCCACACCGACGCGGATGTCGAGGCCGCGGTGCAGGCGTTTGTCGACTCGCGCGCGGCGGTCGAGCAGGGATGAGCCCGGGTGCGGCCGGGCCTCAGCTGCCCAGCCGCATCCAGTCGTCGGTGCGTACGCGCAGGCCCAGGCTCACTGCGCGCAGCACCATGAACAAGAAGTTGCAGGCCAGCCACAGCATCGCGAGACCCAGCGGCCCTGCCGGTGCCCACCAGGCCACCAGGACGGCGCCGGGCAGGATCGCGATCGCGATCAGGCTGCCCACCTTGGCGAGGTAGGGGGCGTCGCCCGCGCCCATCAGCACTCCGTCCAGCACGAAGACATAGCCGGCGATCGGCTGGGTGATCACGAGCACCCACAGTGCGGCGCGCAGGTGCTCCTGCACGGCGACGTCGGGGGTGAACAGCTCGGGAACCACGTAGCTCCCGGCCAGCAGCAGCACGGCGACCACCGCGCCGCCGCCCACGCCCCAGGTCATCAGGCGCCGAGTCACGGCGTGCACGGTGCCGGGATCCGAAGCGCCCAGGTAGCGGCCGGTGAGGGCCTGGCCGGCGATCGCGAGGGAGTCCAGCGCCAGGGAGAGCACCGTGAACACGGTCATGGCGAGCTGATGCGCGGCCAGCTGCACCTCGCCCAGACCGGTCGCGACCACGGTCGCGGCGATCACCACCACTCGCAGCCCGAGCGTGCGCACGAACATCGGCACCGCGTCCCGGCCCACGGCCACCAGGTTGCTCAGGTGCGGGGTGAGGGCGATCCCTTCACGGCGGGCGCGGTGGATGATCACGGCGAGCAGCACGGCCACCATGCCCCATTGGCTGATGATGGTGCCGATCGCGGACCCGGCGATCCCCAGGTCCAGCCCGAAGATCAGCACCCAGTTCAAGGGGATGTTCACCAGCGCGCCACCGACGGCCACCACCAGGGGCAGCTTCGCGTCCTGCAGGCCGCGCACCAGGCCGGTCGCGGCCTGCACGGCGAGCATCGCGGGCAGGCCGAAAGCGCTGATGCGCAGGTAGATCACCGCTTCGGCCAGCACCTCGGGCGAGGGCCCGAAGGCCGCGAGCAGCGGCTTCCCGGCCACCACCAGCAGGAGCGTCGAGGCGGCACCGACGACGAGCGCGAGCCAGCAGGCGTCGATCCCGCGGGAGATCGCCTCCCGGCTGCGGCCGGCGCCGAAGGAGCGGGCCACAGCCGCGGTCGTGGAGTAGGCCAGGAAGATCGCCAGGCCCACGATGGTGGTGAGCACCGTCGAGGCCAGGCCCAGGCCGGCGAGCGAGGTGGTCGAGACCCGTGCGATGAAGGCCGAGTCCGCGAGGAGGAACAGCGGTTCGGCCACGAGCGCGCCGAGGCTCGGGATCGCCAGGACCAGGATCTGCCGGTCGACGGTGCGCCGCGCACGCTCCTCGCGCGGGGAGTCGTCGGAGGAGGGACCGGAGGGCACCCCTCCATTGTGCGTCGTGATCTCCTCTCTTCGTCGGATCCGTTCTCGCAGGTTCCCGTGAGAAGGTTCTTGCGGAAGACTCGACGCCAGGGCCGCAGGGCGAGGCGGCGGGCCGCACCGCCACCCGCCGCGCACCCCTGAGGAGCAGGATGAACCGCCTGGCCACGCTGAGCCTGAACAATCGGTCCTTCATCGCACTGGTGTGCATCGCCGTGTCGATCATCGGCGTCTTCGTCATGACCACGATGCGCCAGGAGCTCATCCCCTCGGTCTCGCTGCCGCAGATCCAGGTGATGACCGTCTCCCCGGGCTCCTCCTCCGAGCAGGTGCGGGACCGGATCACCGGCCCCGTCGAGCAGTCCCTGTCCGGGCTGGAGAACGTCGAGGGCACCTCCTCGAGCTCGCAGGCGGGCATGTCGATGGTCACCGTTGAGCTCACCTACGGCACGGACATCGCCCGCTCCTCGAACCAGGTCGACGCCGCACTGACCCGCATCGAGGATCAGCTGCCCGAGGATGCCGACCCGCAGGTCATCTCCGGCGGCACCAGCGACCTGCCGGCTGTGGTGCTGTCCGTCTCCTCGGACCTGGAGCCCGGCGACCTCGCCTCCCGGCTCGAGACCTCGGTGACCCCCGAGCTCGAGCGCGTCAGCGGCGTCTCCTCCGTGGCCGTGATCGGTGCCCCCGAGGAGATCGTGCAGATCACCCCCGACGAGGCCGCACTGGCTGAGGCCGGGCTCACGGAGAACGACATCTCCACGGCGCTTGATGCCCACGGGCTCTCCCTGCCCGGCGGCTCCGTCGTGGACGGCGACCGCACCATGGACGTGGTGCTCGGCCAGGACATCGACAGCATCGAGAGCCTCGAGCAGATCGTGCTGATGCCTCCCGCGGGCAGTGAGCAGGGCGAGGAGCAGCAGCTCGGCCCGGACGGCCAGCCGCTGCCCGACGCCGAGCCCCAGCAGCCCGCTCAGCCGGTCACCCTCGCAGAGGTCGCCTCAGTCGAGCGCACCGAGCAGGAGGCCACCTCGATCTCCCGCACCAACGGGCGCGAGTCCCTGGTGCTGATGGTCACCGCGACCGTCGACGGGAACGTCGTGGACGTCTCCGAGGGCGTCGAAGGGGTGCTCGCGGACACGCTCCCGAGCGTCGGAGGGAATGCCGAGGCCGACGTCGTCTTCGACCAGGCCCCCTTTATCGAGGAGTCGATCCTCGCGCTCGCGGAGGAGGGCCTGCTGGGTCTGCTCTTCGCCGTCGGCGTGATCCTGCTGTTCCTGCGCCGGGTGCGCCCGACGGTGGTCACCGCGATCTCGATCCCGACCTCGCTGCTGATCGCCTTCATCGGCATGTATGTCACCGGGTACACGCTGAACATGCTGACCCTGGCGGCGCTGACGATCTCGATCGGCCGCGTGGTCGATGACTCGATCGTGGTGATCGAGAACATCACCCGCCACCTCGCCTATGGCAAGACCAAACGCCGAGCGATTCTCGACGGCGTCAAGGAGGTCGCCGGCGCCATCACCGCCTCGACGCTCGCCACCGTGGTGGTGTTCCTGCCGATCGCGGTGGTCGCCGGGATGGCCGGCGAGCTGTTCCGGCCCTTCGCCCTGACCGTCGGCATCGCGATGCTGTCCTCGCTGCTGGTGGCGCTGACCATCGTGCCGGTGCTCGCCTACTGGTTCCTCAAGGTCCCCAAGGGGCATGAGGACATCGACCCCGACGATCCCGCCCAGGCGGCGGCGATCCGGGAGCAGTCCGAGGCGAAGGAGGAGAGCACTTGGCTGCACCGGATGTACGCGCCGGTGCTGCACCTGGTGCTGGATTCGCTGCCGCGGCGCCTGCTCACCGTCGGCGCCTCGATCCTGGTGCTGGTGGGCACCGTGTTCCTGATCCCGCTGCTGAACATCAGCTTCCTCGGCGACACCGGGCAGAACATCGCCTCCCTCACCCAGACCCTCCCCGCCGGCAGCAGCCTCGCACAGTCCTCGGACAAGGCCGCCGAGAGCGAGGAGGCGCTGCTGGAGGTCGACGGCGTCGAGACCGTCCAGACCACCATCGGTGGTGGCGGTTTCGGTTTCGGCGGCGCTGCGAGCAACGAGGTCAGCTTCTCGATCACCACTGATCCCGACGCGGATCAGGAAGCCCTGCTGGACGAGATGGTCACGACCCTCGAAGCCCTGCCCGAGCCTGGCACCATCGAGGCCGCGGACATCGCCTCGCCCACCGGCTCGAGCTCGGTGGACATCCTCATCACCGGACCCACCGCCGAGGCTCGGCAGAGTGCGAATGATGCGCTCCTCGCCGAGCTCGACCCGCTGCCCAGCGGCGTGGCCGAGGTGGGCAGCGATCTCCAGGCCGACCAGCCCACTGCCGTGGTCACCGTCGATCGGGAGGCCGCTGCACGCATGGGGCTCACCGAGGAGGCCGTGATCGGAATGGTCGCCCAGCAGATGTTCCCCGGCGCGATCGGATCCATCACCCTGGACGACAACGAGCTGGACATCTACGTCGCCGGCGGCGAGAGCGTCGACACCTTCACCCAGCTGCAGGACCTGCAGCTGATGGGCACCATCCCGCTGACGGACGTGGCGAGCGTCGAGGAGGAGCTCTCCCGCCCCTCGATCGCCACCCAGGACTCCCTGGAGACCGTCACCGTCTCGCTCACCCCCGCGACGGAGGATGTCTCCCAGGCGACCGCGGCCGCGAACGTCGCGATCGAGGACGCGGAGCTGCCCGAGGGCGTCGAGGCGACTCTCGGC
Source organism: Brachybacterium sp. AOP29-B2-41 (assembly GCF_052378395.1). Taxonomy (NCBI): domain Bacteria; kingdom Bacillati; phylum Actinomycetota; class Actinomycetes; order Micrococcales; family Dermabacteraceae; genus Brachybacterium; species Brachybacterium sp. AOP29-B2-41. The sequence continues at coordinate 136,450 of NZ_JBQSXR010000006.1, read as the reverse complement.
GGCACCGCGGCGGACATCGACGAGACCTTCGGTCAGCTCGGCATCGCCATGCTCGCCGCGATCCTGCTGGTGTACGTGCTGCTGGTGTGGATCTTCAAGTCCCTGATCCAGCCGCTGATCCTGCTGGTCTCGATCCCGTTCGCGGCGATCGGCTCCCTGGGTCTGCTGGTCATCACCGGGGTGCCGCTGGGACTCGCCTCGATGATCGGCCTGCTGATGCTGGTGGGCATCGTGGTCACCAACGCGATCGTGCTGATCGACCTGGTCAACCAGTATCGACGGGACGGGATGACGCTGGACGAGGCCCTGCATCTGGGCGCCGCCAAGCGGCTGCGCCCGATCCTGATGACCGCCGCCGCAACCATCTTCGCGCTGATCCCGATGGCTCTGGGCATCACCGGCAACGGCGGCTTCATCGCCCAGCCCCTGGCCGTGGTGGTCATCGGCGGCCTGATCTCCTCGACCCTGCTGACCCTCGTGATCGTCCCGGTGCTCTACCGCATCGCCGAGGGCCCGGGGGAGCGCAGGCGGGTGCGCGAGGAGTCGCGGCTCGCGCAGCTGCGGGAGAGCCGCGAGAGGGTCGAGAACGAGAAGCGCGAGCGCCGCGAGGCCGAGCAGCGGGCGCAGGCGCGGGCCGCGCTGGGCGACGCCGGAACGGCGGGAGCCGACGCTGCTGGCCGCGGTGATCGTGCCGGGGGCACTGACCGCCCCGGTAGCACCGACCGCCCCGGCGGCACCGTGGTCACCCCTCTTCCCGCAGCAGCTGCCCATGGCCGCCGCAGGTCCCTCAAGGAGCGCGGCGGGCTGGTCGGGATCGTGAAGCGGCGGCTCGGGCGGGACTGACTCCGCACGGGGCCTGCGGGCCTGCGGGCCTGCGGGTCAGCGAAGCTGACGGAGCCGACGGAGCCGACGGGGGCCTCACGGCGCTCTGCCGGGTCGCTCTTCGCCAGGCGCCGCCGCGTCGTTCCCTGCCGGGCGCGCCGCCGCCCCATAGGCTCACGCCATACAGCCACCGGCGTCGTCACGCCGCACGCAGGTCCGGGGCTGCCCCGCAGGTGAGGAGGCCGGGATGCGCACACCGCAGAGCGTCGTGGTGGGGATGGCGACCTTCCGTCGGCCGGAGCTGCTCGCTGCGCTGCTGCCTCGTCTGCTCGAGCAGATCGAGCAGGTTCAGTCCGCTCTGGACGCAGCACCGGAGATCCGCATCGTGGTGGTCGACAACGATCCCGCCGGCAGCGCCCGTGACGCGGCGACCGCGCTCGGGGACCAGCAGATCCATTACGTCGTCGAGCCGGCACCGGGCATCTCCAGCGCCCGCAACCGGGTGCTGGACGAGGCGGCGGGCGCGGACGTGCTCGTCTTCCTCGACGATGATGAGACCCCGCATGCGGGCTGGCTGCTCCACCTCCTGGCCACCCATCGCGACTACGACGCCGACGCGGTCAGCGGCCCGGTCCACGCCGTGTTCGAGGGCCCGGAGGATCCCTGGGTCGCCGCCTCCGGTGCCTATCTCGAGCCACTGCGCGAAGGGACCCCTACGGGGACCGTGCTGCGCCGCGCGGCGACCAACAACCTGCTGCTGGACCTGCGCACTGCGCGAAAGATGGGACTGCGCTTCGATCCCCGGCTCGGGCTCACCGGGGGCGAGGACTCACTGCTCACAGGGCAGCTCACACGCGCCGGCGGAAAGATCGTGTGGTGCGCCGAGGCAACCGTGGACGATCTGGTCCCGGCAGAGCGGAACACGCGAGCGTTCCATCTCCGACGTCGCCGGGCGCAGTCGGCGACCACGGTCACCGTGGAGCGGATGCTCGAGCCCGGTCATGGGGCCAGAGTGCGCAACACGCTGCGCTGGGCGATCGTGGGCTCCGGCCAGATCGTCAAGGGAGCGGCGCAGACCGGCTGGGGCGCGGCGCGCAAGGACGTCCGTGCGAGGGCGAGGGGCGAGCGCAGGGTGGCGAGTGGGCTGGGCGTGCTCGGCGGAACGCTGGGAGTCCTCTCGCGGCCGTACGCTCGGTCGAAGGCTTCAGGAGACGGTGCCCTCAGGTCGCCGGGACGTCGCTGATCACGTACTTCGTCTTGCCTCCGGTGTAGGGGAGCGTCGGCACATAGTCGATCCGCACCGGGACCTCGTGGTCGATGCGCTCGCGCAGCTCCTGCGCGGCGGCCTCGATGTGTCGGCGCGACTCGGCCCCCGAGCCTTCGACGATTCGCAGGGTGATCGAGCTGTCCGCCAGCTGGTGGATCTGGAACTGGCGCACCGCGTCCGGGTGGGCGCTGAACATCGCCATCAGCCGGTGGGCGAGCAGCTTGCCGCTGGGGAGACGCAGGACGTCCACGGTGCGGCCGTCCGGTGGCTCCATCAACGGCAGCGCAGACCCGCAGGAACAGGGGTCGGCGCGCAGAGCCCCGCGGTCCCCGGTGCGGTAGCGGATCAGCGGGAAGACCCGGTTGCGCAGATCGGTGATCGCGAGGTCACCTACCACTCCGGGAGCAACCGGTCTTCCCTCCGAGTCAAGCACCTCGATCCGGCGCACATCGGAGAACACATGGAGGCCGTCCTGGCGCGCGCACTCCCCGGCCGTCCACCCGAACTCCGAGCCGCGGTACTCGTCGTACACCGGGGCACCGAAGGACTCCTCGAGCCGCTTCCGCACGGAAGGGGTCAAGGGTGCAGCAGTGGTGGCGACGGCACGCGGCGCCGGCACAGAGGCGTCGTGCTTCTCGAGGAAGTCCGCGAAGGCGAGCAGGGCACCCACATAGCCCTCCAGCAGACGCGGCCGCACTCTCGTCAGATCCCGCTGGAAGCGGGCCATGGTCTCTTCGGAGATCAGGGCGGCGTCGAGATACACCTGCCGGGTGGGCCACCAGGCGACGGTGTTCTTCGCGGATGCCAGCCTCCCGAAGTTCCAGCGCGCCACCCGGGCCAGGTCGTCGTAGGGTTCCACGCCCCACCAGGAGTACATCCGCCAGCTCAGGGCGAGAGAGGGCACCCGGGCGTCCTGCATGGTGCGCAGAGGTTCGCCGGTGCTGCCTCCGGTGAGCGCTGGTCGGATCGTCTTCCGGGTCGCCTCGGGGGTCGAGAACTCGTCGCTGTGCTCTTTGACCGTGGCGCGGTCCAGCACAGGCAGCTCTGCCCAGGCCTCCGGGCTGCGGAGTCGTGCAGGATCGATGCTCCGCTCTCCGTAGACCCTCCGGTAGTACGGGGAACTGTGCATCGCGAACTGCACGATGTCGCAGGCGAGGGAGTCCTGCAGCGCGATGAGCTCCTGGGGAGTACACCGCTCGTTGCTCCTGAGCTCACGCAGGAAGCGCCCGGAGCGGGCACGGACGGTGGTGGCCTTCGCGGAGAACAGAGCGGAGCGTGCGGTGGGCAGGGCGCGCCGCCGTTGTCGTACCCCGGGGGTGCTCATGATCCCTCGACCGGTCCGCGGGAGTATTCCTCGTAGCGGCGACCGAGGGCTGCGGCGACCATGCCACGCCCACGGAAGTGAGTGCGCACGCCGCGGGCATCATGATCCAGCCGTTGGCTCAGGCGTCCGTACAGGTGTCGAGCGGCTCCGGCCCCGATCCGCAGCGCGCCGCCGGGGACCATCCTCGTGCGCAGGGCGAGTCGCTGCAGCTTCCCGTCGGCCATTCGCAGGCGCGCGAGCGACCAGGCGTTGGCGGAGCTGTAGGCGCGCTGGGTCGCCCAGTCGCGGGTGAGTCGGTCGGCGATGACGAAGTCCTCGGTCTCGGATTCTGCGCAGTACACGATCGTTCCGCCTCGTCCCACCAGCTGCCGGCTGAACAGGGTGTCCTCGCCTCCGGCGAGGCCGAGCGATTCATCGAACCTCACTCCGAGCCGGCGCACCTGGACCAGGTCCAGCAGCAGATTCCCGGCGGCGGCCACTTCCAGCGGAGTGCCGGTGGGGCGCGGGATCCGACGGAATGTACCGGTGGCCAGCACCCATGGATCCGCGTCATGGTCGAACACCGAGATCACACGACCCATCACGGCGCTGCTGCCGTACTGGCGCCACGTGGCCACCAGGGACGACAACCACTGGGGGCGCGGCAGCTCGTCGTCGTCGATGAAGGCGATCAGATCGCTGTCCCTGCATTCGTCGAGGGCACGGTTGCGGGCGGCGGCGATCCCTGGCGTGGGCTCGTGGACACAGCGCAGCGGCAGCCCGGTGTCGACAGTCGCCGGAGCACCCGATCGGTCCAGGTCGTTGTCGATGACCAGCACATCGATGTCGACCCCTGTGCATTCGGCGAACCTCTCCGGCAGGGCCTCCAGCAGGGCCCGCAGGCGCTCGGGCCGACGGAAGGTGGGAATCGCGACGGTGAGCCGAGGCGGGGCGAGGGAGTGAGGGCCGGTCATCGCAGGCTTCCTTCCGTAAGGGCGTCATGGGCGAACGATGAGGGCCGGAACCCCCGGTATCCCAGGCCGGCGACCGCGCCTCGCAGGGCAGCCCAGGCCCCGCGGGGATGGGTGAGCAGCTGCCGTCGGCCACCGCGCAGCCAGATCAGCAGTGACTGCCGCGGGGTCGCGAGCAGCCAGTGCAGGCGGTCGCGCCCGCTCAACGTCCGACGCCCGAACAGGAGCCGATTGCGGATGTTGTAGTAGTAGTACAGCGGTGACTTCGCCCGGGCGTCACGGTCGGTGTGGGTGCCGCCCTCGTCATGGACCACCAGCAGATCGTCGCGGAGCACCAGGGTCATGCCCAGCTCCGCCGCGCGCCGCGAGATGTCGACATCCTCCCAGTACAGGAAGTACTCCTCGCTGAGGCCCCCGACCCGGTCGAACGCCTCCGCGCGGAGGGCGAGACAGGCACCGCTGAGCCAGTTCTTCCACACCGGGTCCTGGTCCTCCGTCGCCCACCCGGAACGCATCTGCCCGGTGCGGCGATGCACTCCAGCACCGCGGAAGTGCGGCCGCCCCTCCCCGTCGTCCATGTACGGGGAGATCAGGGCGTCGGGGTGGGTGCGTGCATGGTGGGCGAGTTCGCGCAGCACGCGGGCCGACGCCACCGCGTCGGGGTTGAGGGTGATGAACACCTGGTGCCCCCGTCCGCGTGCGGCGGCGATCCCTCGGTTGACCCCGGCGCCGAAGCCGTCATTCGGGGAGGGGACCAGCAGCCATCCACGCTCGCGGCACAGTCGTGCGGTGAGCTCGCGGGCACGCTCGGAGTGGAAGTTGTCGACCACCACCACCTGTGCCCCTGCCTGGCCATCGAGATCTGCGCCGATGTTCTGCGCCAGCAGGTTGGGGAGTCCGTAGTTGACGATGACCACGGCGAAGGCGTCGGTCTGAGACTCGTCCACATCGCTCCTCAGGTGTGAGTCCGCGGCCCGACGGCAGTGACGGTGGCCCGGGTCAGCTCGCGCCGTCGGTGGCGCTTGGACGGATAGTGGACAGAGCATAGTCCAATTCGAGTAAGTTGCGTAGTATGTCCGATTAGGCCCTGTGTGGGCCCGGACGCGAGGTGTCGCGGTCCTGAGGCGCCGAAGTCGGCATTCCGGAAGAACAGTGGTGGTGCTGTGCTCGTCGAGACCTATCGCAGTCTCGAGCGTGCCCAGAAGGGTCATGCTCGAGGCGCTCCCGCCTATTCCGTCTATGTCAATCGGAGGCTGGGCCGCCTGTTCGCCAGCCTCGCCTACGGCCTCGGGCTCACCCCGAATCAGGTGTCACTGATCAGCGCCGCCCATACCTTCTTGGCCATCGGGCTCATCGCGCTCGCGCCGCCGACGGTGTGGATCGGGCTCGTGATCGCTCTGCTGCTGGTGCTCGGCTACGCCTGGGATTCAGCCGACGGGCAGGTCGCCCGGCTGCGGGGCGGGGGCAGCCCTCAGGGTGAGTGGCTCGACCACTTCATCGACACCCTGAAGATCTCCTCCCTCCATCTTGCCGTCCTGGTAGGGCTGTATCGCGCCTCGCCGGACGGCGCCGGGTGGCAGCTGTTGATCCCGCTGCTCTTCAGCGTTGCCGCGACGGCCACCTTCACCGCGATGCTCCTCAATGACCTGCTCAAGGGCAAGCATGCGCAGGCCTCCACTCATGAGCGCGGCGGCGGCACCCTGGGTCGCTCGCTCCTGGTGCTACCCACGGACTTCGGTCTCGTCTGCCTGGTCTTCGTGCTCTGGGGGTGGCCATCGGTATTCCTGGCCGGCTACGGCCTGCTCACCGCAGTGGCCGTGGCATTCCTCGCGCTGGCGGCGAGGAAGTGGTTCCGTGAGATGGGGTCGCTGAGGGGGTCCGGATGAGTTCGGAGCTGGTGCTGGTGGTGTGCGCGGCGAACGTCTGTCGTTCGCCGCTCGCGGAGCTGATCCTGAGGCGCGGACTCGCTGGCCGTGCTGACATCCGCATCGAGAGCGCCGGCACCAGGGTCCGGGCAGCTGCTGAGATCTGCGAGCTGGTCTCCACGAGCGGCGACGAGGAGACCTGGAGATCGGCAGCGAGGTCGCATCGCTCGCGTGCTGTGACCCCTGAGCTCTTGAACGACGCCGCGCTGATTCTCGTGGCGGATCGCGAGGTCCGTTCCGAGGTGGTGCGCTCTGTGCCGGAGGTTCGCGACCGGGTCTTCACATTGCGCGACGCGGCGCTCCTCGCCGAGGGCTTTTCACCCGATGAGCCCACGCGTCGGGCCGGGATCGTCTCCCGCTTCACGATGCATCTGGACCGGACTCGCGCTCTGCGCGGTCGGCCGACCTCGCGCCGTACCCGCTGCCGAAGGCGACCCGGGGTGGACTGGTCGAGCATCGAAGACGGACACGGCCGCTCCGCTCGACGGCATGCGGCGGCGGTCCATGAGGTCACCGCTGCCGTGTCTGCCGTCGTGGCGGCCCTCGCTGGCTCGCAGCAGGGCCGGCGCGCCGAGGCGCCCGCATAATGTCCAAATAGTCCGTTGTGGGAAGTATGTCCGAAACTGTATGCTCAGACCGGGTCGCTTCTCGCGACCATGTCGACTCCGTGCGACATCAGCGCTCCAGGCACCAGAGGGGGTCTCGAATGCGCCTCAGCAGAGGACCGCGCCGTGCTCGACCCCACCCGCGGATCGCGGTTCACACACTCGCGGCGCCGCTGGTGCTCCTGCTCATTCTCGGGGCATGCTCGCCGGAGCCCCCTCCAGCGGGTGCCCCCAGCACTCCCTCGCAGGGGACGTCCTCGCCGACCATCCCGTCGGGATCTCCCGCACCTCGTCCTGCCGACCCGCCCTCGGACGCTCCGTCCCCGACCAGTGGCCCGTCGGCATCGCCGTCCCCGACGGGCGATCCGTCGGGATCGCGATCCCCGACGGACGAGCCCTTGGAGACCGAGTGGAGCGCTCCCGAGGATCCCACCGCTGAAGGACCTACCGCAGCGCCGCAGCTGCCAGAGGTCCATGGCCCCGCAGGGGAGGAGCTCGCTCTTCCCACCGGCGTCATCGTCACGCTGACGTCGATCACCACCACTGATCTCACCGCACAGACCCCCGGGGAGTACGCCGGACCCGCCGTGGTCGTGGTCGTCCACGTCGACAATGCGTCTCCCGGCTCACAGGATCTCGACTCGGCCGTCGTCTCGCTGATCGCGGACGACGGCGAGGTGGGCATCCCGACCTGGGCATCCCCCTACGCACCACTTCAGGGCGAAGTGACCAGCGGCGGCAGCGCCGAGGGCACCTACGTCTTCATGCTCGATCCGGCACCTGACCGTGCTGTGACCGTGAGCGTCAATCCCTCGGCCGGTGAACCGCTTGCGGTCTTCGCCGGGCATACCTCCTGACACGCCGTCCTCATGGGCCGGGAAGCGGAGAGCAGCACCATGCAGAACCTACGACGACTGCCCGCGACGGCGGGTCGGCTGCTTGCCGCCCTTCTGGCGGCAGCGATGATCGGTGCCGGCCTGACGGCGGTGCTCCAGCCGAGTGCTCAGGCCGTTGATGCCGTGCTCCCTTCTCCGCCCCCGCTGTTGCAGCGCGACGAGAACGTCGTCACCTCGGACCCGATCCCCACAGTGCAGATCGACAACGGGTATGTGTGGTCGCAGGCGACCATCGGCACCACGGTCTATGCCGTCGGTGATTTCGATAATGCCCGCGCACCGATGGCGAATCCCGGCACCCAGCTCACCGCACGCTCGAACGTGCTCGCCTATGACATCGAGACTGGAGCGCTGCTGCCTTTCGCGCCTCAGGTCAACGGTGTGGTCAAGGCCGTGGCCGTCTCCCCGGACAACAGTCGGATCTATATCGGTGGTTCCTTCACCTCGGTGAACGGACAGAACCGGTGGAATATCGCTGCCCTCGATGCGACGACCGGAGCGCTGCTGCAGGGCTTCAATCCCGCGATCGGAGGCACCGGCGTCTACGCTCTGGTCGCCCAGGGTTCGATGGTCTATGCCGGAGGTCTGTTCACTCAGGGCAACGGTACCGCGCGTAAGAATCTCGCCGCGTTCAGCGCGAGCAACGGTGCGCTCATGCCGTGGGCGCCCGAAACCGATCTGCAGATCGATGCCATGGTGGCCGATCCCGGTGGCGAGAAGATCATCGCCGGCGGCCGCTTCTCTCGTGTCAACGGCAATACGAGCATGCGCGGCGCGGTGGCTCTGGACAGGATGACCGGGGAGGTCGACACCGACTGGCAGTTGGTGCAGACCGTCAAGAACGGCGCCACCACTGGAAAGGCCGGGATCTTCTCGCTCGCCGCGGACGACACCGCCGTCTTCGGCACCGGATGGGTCTACGCGGGCGTCACTATCGGCAACCTCGAGGGCACCTTCGCTGCCGAGGCCGACTCCGGTGAGGTGCGCTGGATCGCCGACTGCCTCGGCGACCACTACGGCGTCTATTCCACCGGCGAGACCGTCTACACCACCAGTCACACCCATGCCTGCTCGACGATGGGACTCCACCCTGAGCAGAGCCCTCGTGAGCACCGCTATGCCGAGGCCTACACCGCGGATGTGCGCGGCACCCTGGGACGCAACCCGCACGCTGGCGGCACCTATCAGAACTGGGAGGGCACCCCGGCACCCTCCGTCTACGCCTGGTACCCGGATTTCTACGTCGGTCGGACCACCGGCATGGGCCAGGCTGGACTCTCGATCACCGGGGTGGGCGACACCATCTCGATAGCGGGCGAGTTCCAAGGTGTGAACCAGGGCCGCTTCGAGGGCATCGTCCGCTTCGCCAAGAACCCGCCCGGGGGAGCGAAGGACGGCCCCCGGCTGACCTCCTCCGCCTGGCAGCCGACAGCGAACTCGCTGGTACCCGGCAGGATGAGGGTCTCGATCCCGGCCAACTGGGACCGCGACGACCTGAATCTCACCTACGAGCTGCGCCGCGCCGGGATGAGCACGCCGGTCGCGACGAGAACGCTCGCCTCCACCTGGTGGAACCAGCCGACCGTCACCCTGGAGGACACCACGGCCGCTCCCGGGTCGACCCACACCTACACAGTCGTGGCGCGTGACGGCGATGGGAACAGCCGCACCAGCGGCTCCGTCACCGCCACGGTCGCGGCAGGTACCGCGCCCGAGTACGTGCAGACCGTGCTCGACGACTCCCCACAGCTGTACTACCCACTGGGCAGCACGCTGCAGGACTGGGCGGGGGCAAATCCGGCTGTGGCCGGCAGCGGGGTCAGCGCCGACTCCTCCGGTATCCCGAACTCAGCGACCGGCCGCTCCGACCTCAGCGGAACCAGCTCCGGGCGCCTCGCCTCGAGCACACGAGCCGCGGTCGGAGCGGAGTTCTCCACCGAGCTCTGGTTCCGCACCAGCACGGGACGTGGCGGGAAGCTGATCGGCTATGGGGACGCGAGCTCCGGCAATTCGGGCAGCTACGACCGGCACGTCTACATGAGGAACGATGGACGCCTCGTGTTCGGAGTCCACCCCGGTGAGGTCCGGACGGTGCGGAGTCCCGAAGCATATGACGACGGACAGTGGCACCACGCCGTCGCCACCCTCGGTGCCGCTGGTCAGCAGTTGTACGTCGACGGCCAACTGGTGGCGTCGGATGCATCGACGATCTCGGCGCAGCCGTACAGCGGATACTGGCGGCTCGGCGGTGACAATCTCAGCGGCTGGCCGAACCGTCCCTCCTCCGACTACTTCAGCGGTTCCCTCGATGAGGTCGCCGTCTACGACCGCGCTCTCACCGCGGCTGAGATCAGCGCCCACTTCGCGGTGGGTGCCGAGCTGGAAGCGCCGAGCGCAGCTTTCACGGTGACCACCGACGGGGCGGAGGTCGCCGTCGACGGCAGCAGCTCCGCGGCAGCTGGCGACGCCACCCTCGTCGAGCACCGCTGGGACTTCGGGGACGGCAGTCCCTCCGTGACCGGCGCGACCTCCTCCCACACCTACGCCGCGACCGGCACGTACACCGTGACCCTCACCGTGACCGACAGCAATGGGCTGCTCGCGAGCACCACCCGAGAGATCTCGGTGCTCGGACCGAACGCGCCGCCTCTGGCCGACTTCACGGTGAGTGCTACCGGCCTGACCGCCTCCGCAGATGCCGCCGGAGCCTCGGATCCGGACGGCACGATCACTTCGTACGAATGGGACTGGGGTGACGGCGCCACCTCCACCGGGATGGTCGCCTCGCACGCCTACGCCGCTGCTGGTGAGCGCACAGTCACCTTGCGCGTGACGGATGATCGCGGCGCTACCACCGAGAGCAGCCGTACTGTCCTCACCACCCACGACGCTCCGGTCGCCCGGTTCACGACGGTGGCCGCAGGACTGGACGTCACCGCAGATGCTGGCGGTTCGAGCGTGTCCGATGGCGCCTCCCTCACCCACTCCTGGGACTGGGGCGACGGCAGCGCTGCCACCAGCGGAGCAGTAGGCACTCACAGCTACGCCGAGGACGGCGTCTTCGAGATCACGTTGACCGTCACCGACTCGCTGGGCGCCTCCGACCTCCTTTCGCAGTCGGTGACCGTGGCCGCAGTGTCCCTCGCGGCGTCGGATACGTTCTCGCGCACCGTGAGCAGCGGTTGGGGTGCGGCGGATACCGGTGGCACTTGGGCGCCCACCGGAGGCAGTGCCTCCCTGGCTTCTGTCTCCGACGGCGAGGGGGCCCTGACGCTTTCGGCAGGCGCAGGTATCAGCATGGTCCTGCAGGACGTGCCTCTCTCCCAGAGCGGCACCTCGGTGACGTATTCGCTCACCGGAGCCCCGTCCACCGGCGCGCTCTACGTCGGGACGGAGGCCAGGTTCGTCGCCGGCAGCAGCTACCGCACCGTGGTGTGGCATCGGGCCGACGGCACCTCCTGGCTGCTGATCCAACGCAACGGGGCGGTCATCGCCTCACTCCCAGGGATTCCGGGCACGTGGGCGGCAGGAAGCTCCTTCCACCTGCGCGCCGAGGTGGTCGGCACGACCTCTCCGACGATTCGGATGAAGGTCTGGCCGGTTGCGACACCGGAGCCGACGGGCTGGCAGCTGGAGACCACCGACACCGCGGGGGCCGCCCTTGCTTCTCCGGGGGCCTCTGCGCTGTATGCGTATCGTTCTGGATCCAGCACCGGACAGGCCCCGGTCACCTTCGACGACTACCGTCTCCAGGACCTCAGCGGGCCACAGCCGCCGGCCCCGAACCAGGCTCCGGTCGCCTCCTTCACCACTTCTGCCTCCGGACTCGAGATCGCAGTCGACGGCAGCGGTTCGACCGACTCCGACGGTTCGATCACCACCTACGCCTGGGATTTCGGCGATGGTGAGACCGCCTCCGGCGTCACCGCGACGCACCAGTACGCCGATCCCGGCACCTACACCATCTCGCTCACCGTGACCGACGACGACGGCGCCACACACTCGACGACAGCGACCCAGGTCGTCACTGCCGAGGTGCTGGCAGCCGGAGACACCTTCAGCCGCACCACGACCAATGGGTGGGGCACGGCGGACGCCGGCGGCGGATGGGCTGTGACCGGCGGTGGGAGCTCTGCTGCCTCTGTGGAGAGTGGTGTCGGAACGCTCACGCTCCCCGCTAGTGGCGGGCGCAGCATGGTGCTGTCGAGCACCTCGCTCGAGGACAGTGAGTCGTCGATGGTCTACACCCTGACCGGGGCGCCCTCGAGCGGCGCTCTGTACGTGGGGCTGGAGTCCCGGTTCGACGCCGGCTCCGCCTATCGCTCGACGGTGTGGCATCGTGCCGACGGCACCATGTGGTTGTTGGTGCAGCGCGGCGGCGCAGTGATCGCGTCCCAGCCGCTGACCGGCCGTTCCTGGAGTGCCGGCGACACCTTCCGGATACGCACCGAGGTGACCGGGACCAGCGCGACTTCGATCCGAGTCAAGCTCTGGACCGATGGCCTCCCCGAGCCGTCCAGTTGGCAGCTCGAGACCACTGACGCCGCGGGTACCGCGGTGACGGCCCCGGGCTCGCCGGGCATCTACGCCTATCGAGTGGGGTCGGCGATCGGACTGGCACCCGTCGCCTTCGACGACCTGCGGGTGCAAGAGATCGCGGCAGCTCCTGCCATCGCGGCCCGCACCGTGGACGCCCCGGCGCGCACGGCCGTACCGGCGAACGGGCCAGAGCAGGCCCCGACCGAGCAGCCCGCTGCGGAGAAGCAGGACCCCCCGGCCACAGTGCCCGAGGAGCCCGTCGCGCAGGAACCTGGCGCGGAGACCGTTCCCGAGCCCGAGCCCGAGCCCGAGCCCGAGGCCGAGCCGGAGCCCGCGCCTGAACCGGAGCCGGTCCCGGAGTCCGCGCCGGAGCCGGAGCACGCGCCTGAACCGGAGCAGGCCCCCGAGCCCGCGCCTGAACCTGCCCCCGAGTCTGATCCGGTCCTGACCTCCGGTGCTGAGATCGGCGATGACTTCGAGCGGGACGATGCCCCGAGCTGGGAGCGTTCCGCAGAGGAAGATCCATGGACTATCCGTGGCCTTCCGTCATCGGCGGTCCGCCTGGAGGCGGGCGCGGGGCTGCTCGAGCTTGAGGCCGGGGATGCCGGCACCGCGCTCCTGTCCACCTCGTCGGTGACCGACAGCGTGATGGAGATGCAGTTCAGTATCGATGGCGAGAATGGACCGGATGGCACCGAGGCGGGCATCATCGCCCGTGCAACGGATGAGAGCCGGTACCTGGTGAGCGCAATCGTGGAAACGGATGGCGCCGTGACCCTGCGAGTGCACACCGGCGACGAGGAGATCCACGCGGTGGAACTCTCAGACCTGCAGTTCGAGCCAGGGGCTTCGTACACGCTCCAAGTGTCGGTGACCGGCACCGGGTTGACCACCATCTCCGCCAAGCTCTGGAAGACGACGTCAGAGCCACCGGCTGAATGGCAGCTGACCACCACCGACGACTCTGAACCTCTGCAGGGCGCCGGAGCTGTCGGACTCATGGTCGGACGTGAGGACGGCTCCACCGCGTCCGTCACCGTGCTCTATGAGGGGTTCGAGGTCGAGGCATCCGCGTAAGATCCGCACCATGAGCACAGCCGTGCCGGACGCGCTCCTCGCGCTGACCGCTCTGGCAGTGGTGACGATTGCCGTCATCACTGTCAGAGCGGCTCCGAGAGCGGCCTTCGTCGCCTGGGCGCTTCTGTTCTTCTTCGTCCCGGTGTGGGTGGGAATCGCGGTCGGGCCGTTCTGGGCCATCATCACGCTGGCCACAATGGGGCTGCTCGTGGTCAGCTTTGTCAAGGTTCCCCTGCAGCCCGCAGACGGATGGTTCATGGCCTTCGTCGTGCTTGTGGTCGGTCTGCTGGTGGTGGGCGGCGCGAGTTTGCCAGATACGGTTACGGCACTGTCGGAGTGGGTGCTGCCATACGCATTCGGAAGAGTGGTGCTCGGTCGGGTGAGCACCAATCTGGTGGTGAACGTTCTGTCCATCATGGCGGTATCGGCGGCGTCACTCGCGGTGCTCGAATTCATCACCTCCTTCAATCCCTTCGTACTCATCCCGGGCAGCGGCGCCGCGCATGAGGACTTCAGTCCATTGCAGGATCGGGGTGGCGTCATCCGTGCGGAGGGTGCCTTCGGGCACTCGATCGCTCTGGGAGCGGTGCTCGCGATGTGTTCAGCATTCGTGGTCGCGACTCGCTGGCAAACGGCTCCCAAGGTCATCGCGCTGGGCGTCATTGCCACTGCGACCGTTCTGACCTTCAGCCGCACAGGTCTGATCACGCTGGTGATCACCTTGGTAGTGTCGGTCTGCCTCATGCCTGGGGTGTCTGCGCGGTTCCGTGCCGTGGCAGTATCGGCAGGAATCGGTGCCGCTGCGATCGCAGTGCCGGTGCTGAGCAGGGTGCTCGGTGCCGCCGGTGAAGAGGCCCAGGGAAGCGCGGGATACCGCACCGACCTGCTGGTGCTGCTCCGGGAGGTGCAGCTGTTCGGCAACCCGGGCCACTGGCAGAGTCTGGTCTCCGGGGACTACTACCTCGGATACTTCGCCCGCTCGATCGACAACGCACTTGTGCTGATGCTGCTCAGATTCGGCGTAGTGCCCAGCCTCCTGCTCCTGAGTGTGATCACGTGCGCCATCGTGGCAGCCGCGCGGCCGGCGACTCGCAGTCCTGCTGCGCTCGCCGTCCTGGGCCAGCTGCCGAGCCTCGTCGTGGTAGCGCTGATCACGCAGTACGGAATGTTCCTCTGGTTCTGTGTGGGACTCGCGGTGTCCTGGCATCAGGCTGACCGCGGCGCCGCCGACGGCGAAGTGCTCGGTGAGGCACGAACTCCACACAAAGCTTCCGTGGGTTCCAGAGGGTGAGCTGTCCGCACAAGAAGGACCGGGCCGCTACGATCGACTTAAAGGGGGCGAAATGTCTGAATCGAGGATAACTCTGGGCTTGATCGTGGGCGCTCTGCGCAAGCTGTGGTGGGTCGTCGTGGTGAGCGGTGCTCTGGGAGCAGTGGCGACGTATGGCTACGCCTCGCTCCAGACTCCACAGTTCCAGTCGACGACCTCGCTGCATTTCGCTATGGCCCAGGGGAGCTCCGCTTCGGATCTCAAGCAGGGCTCTGAATACACCCAGGGTCAGATGCTCTCGTATGCCCAGCTCGTGGAGGGATCTCTCGTCCTCGACCCGGTGATCGAGGAGCTCGACCTGGACACCACGTCACGCGAACTCGCCAGATCGATCGAGGTCGCGATTCCGCAGGACACGGCGACGATGCGGATCACGGCGACCACCTCGGACCCGCAGCGCTCCGCTGATCTTGCGACCGCAGTTTCCGAGCAACTCATCTCGGTGGTGCATGGGACCAGCGCGGCTGGGGAGAACGGCTCGGCCTCGATCACAGTCACGATCTTCGACAGCGCGGTGCCGCCGCAGTTCCAGTCCTCCCCGGACAAGACCCGGGACGGGCTGCTCGGTGGGGTGCTCGGCGGCATAGTGGGTGTGGCGCTCGCTCTCCTGATCGCACTGCTCGATACCCGGGTGCGCAACGAGGAGATCCTCACGGAAGCAGGTGGAGACCCGGTGCTCGGAGTGGTGACCAAGTCACCTCTCCTGGCCAGTCGAGTGATCGCTGTCGCCCAGGAGCCACTCAGCGCGACGGCGGAGGAGTTCCAGAGAATCCGTTCGGCACTCACCTTCGCAAACGTCAATTCACGGGTGCGAGTGCTGCTGGTGACCGCTGGGATGCCTGGGGAGGGGAAATCGACCGTTTCGGTGAACCTGGCGATGACCCTAGCCGGACAGCAGCGATCGGTGCTTCTCATCGATGCTGACCTGCGGCGCCCACGTGTGCATGAGCATGCCGGGATCGATGGCGTGGTCGGGCTCACGAGCGTGCTGGTCGGTGAGGTCGACGTAGGGGTTGCCACGCACACCGTGCGAGGGACCACCCTGGATGTCCTTCCGGCAGGGGAGATCCCGCCGAATCCGGCGGAGCTCTTGACCTCTCACCGGATGGAGGAGCTCATCGCATCGGTCTCGGACCGGTACAGCTACATCGTCGTCGATACGCCGCCCATCCTCAGCGTCGCCGATACGAACTTGCTGCTGCCGCTCGCTGACGGCGTCATTCTTGTCGTGGACGCTGGCAGGACCAGGCGGGCGGCATTGGCCAAGAGCCTGCGCTCGCTCGAGACGGGGGGCGGGCGCATCCTCGGCACTGTGCTCAACCGAGCTCGACGAGAACGTCGACGCGAACCCTATTACAGCGACTCCCCGGCAGATTCCTAGAACGGATCGTGGCCCGGAGCGTGCCAAGAATGCCAGCCGCGAACCATAGTTCCGCGGCGTTGGCAACTCCAGGCTTCTGGAAAAACGGACATTACGGGCGGTAGGATTCTGGTGCTCCCTGATAGGGGAGAGGACAGACCCAGTCTTCCCGGGGAAGGAATAGGGTGTGACGAGAACTCTCGACGAAGCGATCTCCGAGGTCGTGGTCTCCGACAACTGCAGCGGCTGCGGAGCCTGCTGCTTGCTGGACCCGGGGCTGTCGATGGCGCTGGATCGCGACGGCTTCCTGCGGCCGGTGCGACGGGAGGGGAGCGCGACACCGGATGCCCAGCGGCTGTCACAGTTCGAGAACGCCTGTCCGGGCCGGATAGTCTCCTCGCCGCGCCCTCGCGGCGCGTCCCGCCACCCGCAGCTCGGTTCCTATCTTGAGTCCTGGGTGGTGTGGGCGGCTGACCCCGAGAGCAGGCACCGTGGAGCCAGCGGTGGTTCGCTGACGGCGCTGTCGACCTGGTTGACCGAGACCGGCAGAGTGAATCGGGTGGTCGGTGCGACCGCCGCTCCGCAGCCGCGACGAACGATCTCCGTGACGATCACCGACAAAGCGACTGCGCTGGCCGCCGCCGGGTCCCGCTATGCACCGGTCGCCACTGCGGCGGTCCCGGACGTGCTGGATCCACGCGGGGCAGTGGTCGCCAAGCCGTGTGAGGCCAGCGCACTCGCGCGGATGGCCGCCGGGCTGCCGGAGGCAGAGCGGCCGGTGATCCTGTCTTTCTTCTGCGCTGGCACTCCGAGCCAGCAGGCGACGGACGACCTGGTTCGGGAGCTCGGGGTCGAGGACCCCGAGACCGTCACCGGGCTGCGCTACCGAGGTTGCGGCTGGCCCGGGGATTTCACTGTCACCACCCCGCAGGCAGAGCACACGATGGACTACCGGACCTCGTGGGGAGACCGGCTGGGGCCTTCGGTCCAGTGGCGCTGCAAGATCTGTCCCGACGGAGTCGGGGAGTCTGCTGACCTGGCCGCATGCGACTACTGGGAGACCGATGAGCGGGGGTATCCGCTCTTCGAGGAAGGTGACGGGCGAAGTGGGCTGCTGGTGCGCACCGAACGCGGCCGGGACGTGCTGCACGCGGCGCTGGAGGCCGGGGTGCTCCTCGGAGAGCCGCTTGCTGCCGAGAAGATTGTTGCAGTCCAGCCAGGCCAGACCTGGCGCCGATCGAACCTGTGGGGTCGACTGGTCGGAGCTCGCCTGGGTGGGCGGCATGTGCCCCGCTACCGAGGCTTCCCCCTGCAACGACTGGCGCTGCAGGACCTCCGCCGAACTGTGCGGGCGATCCGCGGTGCGCGCCGTCGGGCGCTTGCGTCAGCGGCGAGCCGCGCCCGCTGAGGGCATTGACGGCGTCGAGGTTGCCGCGGGCTTCCCGTCGCCGGTGACTCGTCGCGCCCGGAGCAGGGCGACCATCTCCCAAAGCGCCCTCACGTCCGCGCGCAGGGCCGGGACCAGGCAGAGCACGACCAGCGTGAAGAGTACGACCCCCACGGTCACCGCGATCGCCGCGAGTGGCGGGAGCGGCGGGAGTGAGGCCTGCACTACCGCTGCCGCGCCCGCGGCCGTCCCCGCCACCGCGATGATGCGCAAGGCCCCGCCGTACAACAAGCGGGTGGGGATATCGGTGATCCTGGACAGCCAAGCTAACGAGATCGGCCACGCGAGCCAGGGGGCGAGCGCAAAGCCCGCGGCGACGCCGACGACTCCCCAATGTGCGCCCACCACCACGCAGGCCACCCGGATCGCACCGGTGACCAGCGAGTAGCGGAAAAGCGAGTTGCTCAGGCCCCGCACCACGTACACCCAGTAGCCCACGAAGGCGAGGTTCCGGGCGATTCCGGCCAGGGCGAAGAAGCGCAGCAGGGGCACCGCCGCATCCCAGCGATCGCCGAGCATCAGGGCGGTGATCGGCTCCGCGGCCACGACCACGATGCCCAACCCGATCGAGATCGGGTACCCCAGTGCGAACTGTCCGCGCACCAGGTAGGCCGAGAACCTCTGCTGGTCATCCTGGATCTTGGACAGGATCGGGACTGCGACCTGGGTGATCGGGGACTGGATCTGGCTCAGTGGTGTCACTACGACTTGGTAGGCCCGGTTGTACAGGCCCAGCGGACTCGCCCCATGGATGAGGCCCACGACGGCGGTGTCGACGTTCCCGGTTGCGTAGGTGACCATCTGCGACAGCACGAGATTGCCCCCGAAGCGCAGGAACGACCGCATCGGCACGCCTCGTCGGGGCAGGCCCGGGGGACGGCCTACCCCGATCGCCACCGCGACCAGGACCACCAGAGCCTGCGTGACCTGCTGGGCCACCAGCGCCCAGTACTCCCACCCTGCCAGGGCGCCGAGCAGCGCGACGCCGAGCGCGAGGGCGGCGGCGAGCACGTCCGTCCCGGCGAGCCAGCGGAAGCGCAGGCCTCGGACCAGCAGTGCTCGCAACTGGGTGGTTGCACCGTTGAGCAGGAAGACCACAGCCATCGCACGGGCGATGTCCCGGACCTCCTCCTGGCCGAAGGCGGCTGCCAGTGGTGCGGCGGCCACGAACAGCAGCGCAGCCAGCAGCACCCCGATCGAGGTGTTGATCCAGAAAAGATTGCTGCTCTGGGCACGGCTCAGCGTCGGAGAGCGCACCGCTGCTGAGGACAGTCCGAAATCTCGGAATATCTCACCGACTCCGACCAGGACGACCACGATCGCGAGGAGCCCGTAATCGTGGGGGGTCAGCAGCCGGGCAAGGGTGACGACGCCCAGGAACTGCAGCAGGATGCGCATGCCCTGGCCGGACAGCATGACCGCTGCGCCTCTGGCCGCCGAGGAGGCGAGGCTAGCGGCCACCGGTGCTCCTCACGGAGCTGCCCTGCATGCGGTCCGGTGAGGTCTCGCGCAGCAGGTGGACGATGGCATCCAAGCTCTCGCGTCCTCGTGCTGCGGCTGCCCGGGCTGCTATCGGGTCTGCTGAATCCACCGCGGCCGCGATGTCATCCGGCAGGCGCTGAGGGTCATCGGTGCGCAGATCGAACCCGACCTCCCACCCCACGGACTGCAGCAACGGAGCGAACTTGCGCGAATAAGCGAGGGGGATGGCGGGGACGCCCACCGACAGAGCATTGAGGCAGGCATGCATACGGGAACCGATCAGCACCTTCGCTCCGGCGATCGTCGCGCGGACATCGTCGAGTCCCGTCGGCACGACTGCCTCGAGCCCGTCCCCGACCTCGGCGGCCAGGGCGCGCACCACCGGCACGTCGTTGTCCGGGTTCGGGGAGTCGAGCACGTGGGCGAGCAGTGCGACCTCCCGCCCCTTGGCTCGGAGCTGGTCGATGGTCCCGCGGACGACCCGCTGATAGGCACGGTGATCCACATGGGGGTTCTCGTGCCACAGCAGACCGCTGACATTGAGCAGGATGTCCCGTTCGGGGCCCGGGGCCGGCGGGTCGATCGCGAACACCAGATCCGCGGTGATGAGGTCCGCGGCCCGTCCCAGCTCCTCGGCGGCACGGGCGCTGAGCGGATCCCTGGCGAACACATGCGCAGAGCGGTGCAGGGTGCGGCGGCCCAGCGCACGGCCGCGCCGGGTGCCGAACGGGCCGACGGTCTGTGGAGCCATCACCACCCTCGCTCCGGCCTGCACTGCGAACTCGTGCACCAGGCTCATCGTCAGATGGCGGTCGATCCCGTAGATGTCCGCGAAGCTGTCCCCGGAGCGGGTGTCCCATACCAGGTCGAACCCCCGCAGGAACTCCTGCATACCGAAACGGCTCTGGACCCTTTCGCGCAGCAGGGAGCGGGGCCTGCCCCATGGGATCTGGGGCGGCCTCGCCCCGTAGTTCGCGAAGACGAACTCTGCCTCGGGATGCACGCGCCGTAGGAGGTCACGCGAGCCGCGGGCGAGGACCGCCACTCCGAGGTTCGGCGAGGTCTCCTCCGCCCAGAGCACGAGGATGCGGGGCGAGGCGTCCATAGGTTCTGTCATGTCTCTCTTTCTCCAGCGGTGGCGCGGATGGTGGTTGTCAGCGCCGCATGGCCGGGGCGAGGGGGTCCGACGCAGCGCCGAGCTCCCACCAGCTTTCGACTCCGCACGGCGGCTGGACAGGCTTGTCCGTCGGCACCTTCAGGTCTGCGAGGAACTGCGCCAATTCGATGAAGCTCGAGAAGTGTGGACCGAGCATGTACGACGAGGAGGCCAGAAGGTAGAGATCCACAAGCGCGGCGCGCACAGCCGCGGTGGAGTTATACGGGGCGGAAGTGACGTTCGCGGTCGCAGTTGGAAAGTCCTGGAGTATCCGGAGCTTCACCTCGAGCACGTCGCAGGAGAGGTAGAAGCGAGTCCCAGGGCGCTCGTTCACCAGACGTTCCATGTGACTCGTGAACCATTCGACGGCGGATGTGTCCTTCGTCCGCTGGTGGGAAACCTCGTGCGCGCGGATCTGGACCCCTACGTACGGCTCGATTCCGAACTCCTCACGATGAATCCGAACTACGTCTTCAGCAATCTCCGAGACGGGTACGAGAGCTCGCAGATCTTGTCTCCAGTCGCCCGCCTCTGGTGGAAGGAGCAATTCGGCGCCAGTGCGGATCTGAATGATCTGTCGAGGGCCTGCAGAACGAAGATCGTTATCTGTGTAACCAGTCATCGGGCCCGCCATCCGCGATACGGATCGAGGAATTCTCCGTCCAGCACTCCACTCCCAGAGTTCGTCGATTCGCGGGGCGAAGTGAGGAGTCGTCGGCCAGACGTAGTAGAAGGGTGCAGCAACATATGTGGCGTAGCGGGCAGCGCCGAGCGTGACCCGTACGCGGTTCCCAAGCCCGGTGGTGGCGCCGTTGTACGCGACCACGGCCCGGGTCTTGTGCACGGATGTCCTTCCTATTGGACCTCTCCGTGCTCGAGGGGAGGCTGGACGAGGTGAACGCTCGCTCGCAGGGTCTGTCATATCCCGACTCCGATCGAAGATTCCCGTGTCGATGGCTCAACGCCGCACGCCCGAGCGATGGTCTCCCGGTACACCTCGGGTGCGTGGCGCCGCAGAGCCTCTGCCCGACTGGCCTCGACCGAGTCCACCATGTCTGACCAGCTCTCGGCGATGTCTGCAAGGGCGCGGACGATCGCCTGAGCATCGCCGGGCCGGACCAGGCGGGTGGTGCGATAGCCGCCGGCGGCTTCGCGCAGCCCGCTGGAGTCGCTGGCGATGACCGGGCGCAGGGCAAGCACTCCCTCGACGGCGGTGTTGCCGAAAGGCTCGTCGAGTCGTGAGGGGACCAGCAGCACGTCGGCGTCCGCGAGGAAGGGCCAGATCTCCGGATGGAAGCCGGCGAACTCGACTTCCACATTGCTCTGGGCAGCCTGGTCTCGCAGCTCCTGCTCGAACCATTCGTAGCCGTCGAAGGCAGTGCCGAGCAACGTGAGCTCGGCGGGGTGGTCGTGCTCGTTGAGCAGCGCAGCCGCCTCGATGGCGAGGTCGGGGCCCTTGCGAGGTGAGAGCCGGCCCATGTAGAGAATCCGCAGCGGCCCCTCGAGCGGCTCCCGGGGCGGCCTCGGATTCTCAGGGGAGGCGACTCCGTTATGGACGATCTCCGAGCGCCGGGCGAGTGCGGGCAGCGCCCAGCGGATGGTCTGCAGACTGAACTCGCTGTTGACCAGGGTGCGCCGAGAAGCCAGGTGTGGCAGGTAGAGCAGTCGGTTGAGGAGCCGGCTGCCCGAGCGCTCCGCTTCGTGGACGTGGCTGACCGCGAGGATCCGGCGGAGCCGGGCGAGCAGCGGCCACATCGGGATGATGATCGTAGAGACGTACACCCTGTCCGGGCGTTCCTGGGAGAGCAGTCGCCAGGCGGAGATCAGACCGCTGACGGTGCTCGCCAGGAGCGCTGGCCAGCCGCGGGGCTTCAGCAGCGCCTTGCGCAGCACGAGCATCGGCACGATGCGCACGTCGGCCCCGGTCCGGCGCAGCTCAGCGACGAGCGGCCCGTCCGAGGCCAGGGCGACGACGATGCGGCACCCCGCCTCCCGCAGCCCGATCACGCTCTCCAGGAGCATGCGGTCCGAGCCGAACAGCTCGGCGCCCGGGTGGACGACCAGGACGGTCCGTGCGGGGCGAGTCATCCGACCCACTCGTCCATTCTGCGCCGCGATCGATGGGCCGCGGAATGGATCGAATCGCCGGCGGCCAGGCGCAAGGCGAGGTCCTCATAGGCCGTGGCGACGTCGTCCCAGGAGAACCGGCGGGCGGCCTGGGCGCGGTTCCGTCGGCCCCGAGCGACGACGGCGGAGGGATCGGACTCGGTCCGGGGGAACAGCCCGGCGATGTCGTCGGCTCCCGAGAAGAACCAGCCGTCCTCGTCCAGCACCTCGCGATTGAACCCGACGTCATAGGCGATCACCGGAGTGCCGGCGCCGATGGCGCGCAGCAAGGACGGGTTGGTGCCGCCCACCGAGTGGCCGTGCACGTAGGTGAGGGCATGGAAGTAGAGCGCGTCCAGCAGCCCCTGGTCGTACACCCCGCCCAGCAGGCGGATGCGGGGGTCCCCGTTGGCCGCATGGCTAATCGCGCGGGTGTAGTCGGCGCTGTAGGGCGCTGACCCGACCACGACCAGCGGGGCCGCAGCGCTGCTGCGGCGGTACCCCTCGACGATCTCCAGCACGTGGTTCTCGGGCTCGAACCGGGCGACGACGAGGTGGTACCCGCCGGGAGTCAGGCCCAGACCGCGCACCCTGCCCTCGGGAACCTCGTCCAGCAGCGGCGCACCGTAGCGGATCATCTCCGTGGGCACACCGAATTGGTGGCGGTAGTAGTCGGCGATGCCGGGGGCGTCAGCGATGAGCGCATCGCCCTGGCGCACCCCGAACTGCTCCGCCCACCGGTAGTAGGCCTTGCCCCGACCGCCCCACTTCGAGCGCTTCCACTCCAGGCCATCCATGTGCAGTGCCGCCGGCAGGCGAGCGGCGCGCAGCATCGGCAGGAAGGGCGCGTTCGCGGCGTTGAAGAGGAAGGCGACATCGGGGCGGTTCCGCAGGAGCAGGTGAAGGCTCGACAGGGCGCTGTGGCTGAGCGTCTCCAGCTGCTTCTGGGGGAGCGCCGGGAGGTGCACGATGTCCATGCCCAGGTGCTCGCGGCTGCGATTCTCGGCGTTCCTGGTGTAGACCCTCACCTGGTGGCCGCGGGTGACGAGACGGCGTCCGACCTCCTCGATCGCTGTCTCGAAGCCGCCGTAGGCTGCAGGGACCCCGCGGGTCCCCACCATGGCGATGGAGAGCTGACGGGTCGGCGTCACGCGGGTCGGCGCCACGGCCGGGACCCCGGCGACGCGGCGAGCAGCTATAGAGGGCGAAATGTCCGTTTTGGGGGGCATTGTCCTAAGTTACGCTGTGTTCGTCGTCAGGTCCAGCGCCAGCCCACCTCCGGCCCCACCTCAGCCCCCTCGCCTACCATTCCCCCATGGCCAAGGAACGCCCCCGCGCCCGCCCCGTCGGCGCCTTCACGCGAGGGCGCACGGTCCGTCTCCGTGTGCTGACAGCGATGATGGCCTTCATGACCGTGGGCCTCGCCGTCACCGGGGTGCTCACCTATGCGGCGCAGTTCCGCGCGCTCGAGACGCGTGTCAATGCGGAGCTCTGGCAGGAGCACAGCGAGCTCACCCTGATCGCCGAGAGCGTGAATGAGGATGGCAGCCGCGTCCACACCACAGTGGACAGCGTGCTGCTCCATGCGACCGATTCCGCGGCGCCGTCGAACTATGAATCCGTGATCACCTTCCTGGATGGGAAGCCTCTCTATCAGCCCCGGGAGCAGGATTTCGCGCTGCTGCCGAGCGGGTCCGCGGAGTCTCCGCAGGTGCTGGAGCAGCTGCTGGCCGCGTATCAGCCGGGTTCCGCGGTGATCGTCCCGATGGAGGCTCACGGCCGGGACCTGCAGGTCCTGATCGTCTCCGTGAACGTCGAGGGGGATGAGGCCGAGGGCATCTTCGTGGTCGCCAACGACATCGGTGCCCAGCGCCGCGACCTGTGGCAGAGCGTCCTCACCTTTACTGGGCTTGCGGTGGTCACGCTGCTGGTCGCGGGCTGGGTGGGCTATGTGGTCACCGGGCGCCTGCTGCGGCCGCTGGAGGATCTCCGTGCGGCCACGGAGCAGATCACCGTGGACGATCTCGAGTACCGGGTGCCGGTCCCCGAGGAGCAGGACGAGATCGGTGCGCTCGCGCAGAACTTCAATCGCATGCTGGGCCGCATCCAGGCAGGTTTCGCCGAGCAGCGCCGCTTCATGAGCGACGTCGGCCATGAGCTGCGCACGCCGCTGACCATTGTGCGCGGCACCCTGGAGACCACCGACATCGAGGATGTCGACGATGTGCGCGAGTCCCGCGACATCGCGCTCGAGGAGCTGGACCGGATGGGGCGGGTCGTCGGCGATCTCTCCGAGCTCGCAGCCTCGGCGCGCCCCGACTATGTGCGACTGACGTCACTGGACCTGGCCGGCTTCGCTCGTTCCGCTTTCGCCCGGATCGAGCACATCGCGGAGCGCGAATGGATCCTCGAGCACACTGTCGACGTGGTGGCCGACGCCGACGAGCAGCGCCTCGCGCAGGCGGTGGTGCAGCTGGCCGCGAACGCCGTGCGCTACAGCGACGAGGGCAGCCGGATCCGGTTCGGGGTGGACCGCGTGCTGGGACCGGAAGGCCCCGAGATCCACGTGACGGTGCAGGATGAGGGGATCGGCATCAGCTCCGAGGACCAGCGACGGATCTTCGAACGGTTCACCCGGGTGGACGGCAGCCGGGGATCGGGTTCGGGACTCGGCCTGCCGATCGTGCTCGCGATCGCCGAGGGCCATGGCGGGGTGGTGCGCCTGCTCTCGAAGCCGGGACAGGGATCGACCTTCACCATCGTGTTCCCGCAGTTCGCGGACGGACCAGCGGCGGACGAGCGGACCCAGGACGGCCCTGCCGGGGATACTGGCAGGCAGGCGCGGGCTTCCGCTGCCGACGGCACCACTGCATCGAGGAGGGGGAGGGGATGAGGATCCTCATCGCCGAGGACGAGGCGCGCATCGCCCGGTTCATGGAACGCGGGCTGAAAGCCAACGGCTTCGCCTCGACCGTGGTGGAGGACGGCATCTCCGCCCTCGACCTCGGCTCCAGCGGCGACTTCGACCTGCTGATCCTGGATGTGGGCCTGCCGCGGATGGACGGCTTCCAGGTGCTCAAGGCGCTGCGCGCGATGGACGTGCAGATCCCGATCCTGATGGTCACGGCGCGCACCGGGGTGGATGACACCGTGCAGGGGCTCGAGGGTGGGGCGAACGACTACATCGCCAAGCCGTTCCGCTTCGAGGAGCTGCTGGCCCGGGTCAAGCTCCGCGCCCGCGAGGCCACTGCTGGTTCGGGCGCTGTCAGCGCGGACGTCCTTCAGCTGGGGGACCTGTCGTTGGATCTGCGCACCCGGATCGCGAGCAGCACGGCCGGCGGCCAGCCGCGCTCGGTGGAGCTGTCCTCCCGGGAGTTCACGATGGCCCGCGTGTTCCTCGAGAACCCGAACCAGGTCCTCACTCGGGACCTGCTGCTGTCCAAGGTGTGGGGCTATGACTACGACGGTGCCTCGAACGTGGTCGACGTGTATGTGGGCTACCTGCGCGGCAAGCTCGGGGCGGCCCGGCTGGTGACGGTGCGCGGCGCCGGCTACAAGATCGTCGATCCGGAGGCCTGAGCTGTGTCACCGCAGGCCACTACGTTCATGAGAGGACTCTCATCTCGTCTTCACGAGCATCTCATCGGCGGCGGTGAACATGCTTGACATGAAGATTCTGCGGACCCTCGGGATCATCGTGGTGGTCGCGCTCGCGGTGATCGGTCTCGCCGTGCTGCCCTCGATGGATGACGCCCCGCAGGCGCGGGCCGGCATCTCGGTCGGCGAGACCTCGGCCGGGGGCAGCGGGGCGGCACCGGCGTCGCAGAGCGTGGAGCAGCCTGCGGGAGAAGCGGCGCAGCCTGCAGGAGAATCTGTCGCCCTGCCCGCGCCCACCGCCTCCGAACAGCCGGTGCGTGGCGTCCACTCCGACACCGGGGTGGGCACGATGGAGCCCGTGGCGTCCCCCGAGCCAGCTCCCGCTCCGAAGCCCGCCGCGCAGAAGCCGCGCTCCTCGGGCTCGTCCTCCAGCTCATCCAGCGGGTCCGGCAGCTCTTCCTCGGGGTCGAGCGGCTCCTCCTCCTCCTCCTCCGGCAGCAGCAAGAGCACTCCCTCTCGCCCCTCTGGCGTCTGCGAGTGGGACGACGGCGAGCTGGAGTGCGAGGACGTGGACGACTCCGACGACGATGACGAGTCCGACGACGACTGACCGCCGCACCCCGGCAGGTCATGAGAGCCGCGTCAGCCGACCCCAGCTGACGTCCACCCACGGCACCGCAGCGCTACGCCGCGGTATCCATTCTCAGCTGTCGCTCGGAGGTCGCTGTGGCGACAGCTCAGACCGGATGCTGGCGAGTCACCGCATGGGGCGCGCTGCGGAGCGGAGCTGTCGAGGGACCTGTTCGCGTCGCCCCTCCGCGCCGTCTCAGGCGGGGATGCCGAGGCGGGCGAAGGCGCTGCGGAAGATGGTCAGCCCGTCCAGACCCGGCAGCTTCTGGATCCGCTTGTCGAGCTTGTCCAGCTCCGAGGACTTGCCGCCGAAGAGATGGTTCATCACGTGCACCACCTCGGATTCGTCCATCATGCCGCTGCCCACCGGCTTCCAGACCCGGCTCATCACCAGGCGCACGATTTTCTGCGCTGCCTGTGAGGCCTCGAGCCGCTCCCTGCCCTGGGTGGTGTAGAAGGCGACGTGGCGGGTCTCCTGCTGGGCGATGCGCTTCAGCAGAGGGGACAGGGCCGGATGGTCGGTCAGTGCGGAGAGCCGACGGTAGGCGGCCACGGCCGAGAGCTCGTTGGCCGCGCCCCACACCATGTGCACGGCGACGAAGTCGGTCCCGGCGAGGTTGGTGAGCACGGACTGCTTGAGCGGCCCGAGCGCTCCCATCCAGCCCAGCTTCACGCGCTTGGCCTTGATCTCGTCGTAGTCGACGATGATCCCGTGCCGTGCCAGCACCATCGAGAGCGCCTCCCCGTGCCAGAACTCCTCACGATTCCACATCGTCATGAAGCCGCCGGCGTCCTCCTCGCGGTGGGAGGGCGTGACCAGCAGATCGCGCAGGAAGCAGGAGGTGTGGTACTCGACGTCGCACATATAGCGCAGCGAGCGCAGGGTCTGCGCATCCAGCGGCTGGGTGTCGAAGGTGTCGAAGTCGAGGTCCTCGTACTTCACGGGGATCGAGGTCTGGGCGAACTGATCGAGGTCGAAGGCCATGTCACACTCCGGTGCTGGGCAGAGAGCTGAGGTAGGGGTCCGGGAGATCGGGGCCGGGCAGGAGCCTGGTGATCTCAAACCGGGCGCGCCGCAGGGCAGCGCGATCGCGAGGGTCCGCGCCGAGCACGGTGAGGGCGGGGCGCAGGTCGGGATCGATGAGCCCGCCGCCGTCGAGCGGCGAGCCGAACGAGAGCAGCGCCCGGGCCGTGATGGCCTCACCGCGAGAGCGGGTGAGGCGGGCGATCGCCTCGGCGACGAAGAAGTCGACAGCGGCCTGATGCCGCTCGGCGACCATATCGAGGACGCGTCGCGCCTCCCCGGAGGTCCGGCGCGAGACCGCCACCAGGGCCGCCTGCAGGGACGCCTCCTGGATCGCCATGCGCGCCATATGGCCGGCGGGCAGGGCCTCGCCGGCCGTCACGTTCCACACCGGAGTCAGCAGCGGTTGGACCCGATCCACATGGAGACGGCGCAGCGCGGCCAGTGGATGTGGGTGGTGCCGGGCCCGGGGACGGTCGGTGGCGTGGTCCCCGGTGAGCAGATCGCGCAGGGCACGGGACTGCCAGAAGCGGTCCACCAGCCAGGTGGCCAGGAAGGCGGTGATCCGGGCCTCGTTGCCGGTGGTGGTCGCGAGCATCGCCCGCGACTCCCCGAGCGCCGAGGACTCCAGGCGCTGCAGCACCCCGAGGGCAAGGCGCAGGTCCTCGCCGAGCGGCTCCTCGGTCGCTTGCAGCGCGGTGTCCACCTCGAGCCGTGCGGTGCCCCTGCGCACATATGCGGCGACGTCGAAGTCCGTGTGCAGCACCGGGACGATGGTCTCGTCGAAGTGGAGATGCCCCGTGAAGCGTCCCTCGCGGGCAGGGCGTGCACGGGCGTCATGGGGATCCTGCACCTGGGAGTGAGGGGTCGAGGCCGCCGTGCCCCCTGTCAGGTCGACAACCACCTTCTACCTCTTCTCTTCGGTCGCGGCCTCGAGGGCCCCGGTCATTGTACGGAGGAGACCTGGCTGTGGGCTGATGCATGGACGCTTGGTAGGTTTCGGTCTGTGATCACTTCTGGCGCCTCCTCGCTCCCGGGCCCCGGTGGTGACGAGGTCGGCAGCGGCCTGCCAGATCTCGGCCGGTTCCGGGCCGCACTGCGACCTGCCGAGCTGCCGCTGCCGCACCCGGGAGACGTCCGGGAGGCCGCGCACCGGGCGAGCGACCTTCTCCATGCCGAGCACCCCCGTGACGCCCGCCGCCTGGTGGAGGAGTTCCGCCGGGTTCCCGCCGCTCCTGCGGACCGCTTCCATCTGCTGCGGATGGCGCTGCATGGAGCTCTGATGAGCGCTGACCCGTCCCGGATCAGGGATGACACCGCGGATCTGGTCTCCCTGCTGCACCGCCAGGGCTACTTCGAGCAGGCGGCGGCGATGCTGACCGTCCTGCTCGAGCGGGAGCCCGCGCTGTCGGGACCCAGCGCACTCAGCCGGGCGGCGCTCGAGACCGCACCCACCTCCCGTGGTCGTCGGCGAGGGCAGGCCCCGCAGGCGTCGGCCGAGATGCTGGTGGTGATGCGCGCCTTCGCGCGCTCCTCGCTGCCCGGACCGCGGGACGTCGCGCCGGATCCGCGACGAGATGCGGCCAGGCTGCGAGCGGCGCTGTCTGCGCTCCCCGCAGTGCGGGAACGGCTGCTGGTCGACCCGGAGCTGGAACTGCGGCTGCACCTCGCCCAGGCGCTCGAGGGCATGGGCGACCTCCCGGGTGCGACCACCGCCGCGCTGGACCTCCTGGAGCTGAGCGAGCTGGCGGAGGTCGAGGCCGACGGGCCGCGCGCTGACCCTGCCCGCACCGTCATCGGCGCGCATGCGGTGCTGGCACGCACCCTCGGCATCGAGCATCCGCTGCAGGCGGTGCACCATGCGCTGGAGGCGCTCGAGGCCCTGCACGAGATCGAGGACCCGCCGCTGCGGATCGGGCTGATCACCGCGCTGCTGCGGGCCCTGATGGCCGCCGGCGCCGCCGCGCATGCCTCGTTCACCGCGGGCAGGCTGGTCTCCCTCCAGCGCACCCTCGGTCGCGAGGAGCTGCGCGTCGAGCCGCTGCTCGCCGTGGCCGCACAGCGGGTCCAGGCGGAGCGCTATGAGGCCGCCTGGGTGCCTCTCGAGCAGGCGCGCACCATCGCGCGAGGGCAGCGTGACCAGCACGGGCTGCTCGAGGCCGCCCGATTGGGCGCCAGCATCCATGAGCGGCAGGGCGAGCAGGCCGCGTCGCTGCGTGAGCTGCGCACGCTGGCCACTGCTGCCCGTCGCCTCGCTGACGACCTCAGCACCCCGGCCGCGGCACGCAGCGAGCTGATCCGCACCGAGCTCGAGGCCAGCGCCCTGGTGCTGCGGCGGGCGCTCGACCTTGAAAAGCTCGAGCCGGTCATCGCGGCGGCACGCGCGGTCGAGCGCCGCACCCGTCCGGACGGCGGCCGCCCGGTGCTGCCCACGGAGCTGCTCTGGGATCATCGGGTCGATGCCCGGGTGGGCCTGTTCATCGCCACCGGCGACGCCCTGGCACGTGGCGTGACGGGCGTGGAGGAGCGGGACTGCGAGCAGCGGCGCCGCGAGGCGATGCAGGCGATCGACGAGATGCCCCCGGGCCACGATGCCCGCGCCCGCTACTGGGCGACGTACCTCGATGACCGCCACGCCCACCTGCTCGCCGCGCGGGGGGAGCAGGCGCAGGCGCGCCGAGCGGCCCGTCGCGCCCGCGAGGGCTGGGCCCAGCTCGGCAGGGACGAGGACGTCACCCGGCTCGACGCGCTGCAGGAGCAGCTGGCGGGGGAGTGAGGGGCCCGCCGGCGCCTCAGCAGCCGGTGCCTCAGCAGCTGGCGCCTCAGCTGCTGGCGCCTCGCGTGCGGGTGCCTCAGCTGCCGTCGGCCGCCAGCATCGTGGTGCGCAGCACCTCGATCACCGCCGCCGGATCTGTCGCCGGATTCACGAACGCGAGCCGCAGCGCGACCTCCCCCTGGAAGGCGGTGGGCACGCACAGGAGCGTCCCCTCTTTCGCCAGCCGCTGCGACCAGCGGCGATAGTCGGCCGGCGTCCATCCGGGCCGACGGAACACCACCACCGACAGCTCCGGCTCGAGCAGCAGCTCGAGATGCTCCGTCTCCCCGATCGCGCGCGCCACGGTGCGGGAGGCCGCCAGGCAGCGCTCGACCGCGGCGGAGTACGCGTCGGTGCCATGGGTGGCGAGCGAATACCACAGCGGCAGCCCGCGGGTGCGGCGCGAGAGGTGCGCCGCGAGATCGGCGGGGTTGGACTCGCCGCGGTCGATCGAATCGAGATAGGCGGCGTGCTGGGAGTGCGCCGCCGCAGCCGGGCGCGGGTCCCGGTACAGCAGGGCGCAGCAGTCGTACGGGGCGAACAGCCATTTGTGGGGGTCCACGATGAAGGAGTCGGCCTGCTCGATCCCCGCGAAGCGCTCCCGGGCGCTCGGCGCCGCCAGGGCCGCCCCGCCGTAGGCGCCGTCCACGTGCACCCAGGCGCCGTGGCGATGGGCCGCCTCGATCACGGAGGCGAGGTCGTCCACGATGCCCGCGTTGGTGGTCCCCGCCGAGGCGACCACCGCGCAGATCCGGGGGTCGGCCTCGAGCGCGCGCTCGAGCGCGTCGCCGGTGAGATGCCCGCGATCATCGACCGGCACGGAGATCAGGTCCATGTCCAGCAGCCGCGCGGCCGAGGAGATCGAGGAGTGCGCGGTCGAGGCGCAGGCCAGGGCCCAGCCTCCCTCCGGCCGGCGTCCGCGCCTCCGCAGTGCGTGGTCGCGGGCGGTCGCGAGCGCGGAGAGGTTCCCGTGGGTGCCGCCGGCGACGAACACCCCGGCGGATTCGGCGGGCCAGCCCAGCAGATCGGCGAGCCACCGCAGCACCTGGTTCTCGGCGAAGATCGCGCCCGCACCGTTCTCCCAGATCCCCCCGAAGACGTTCGCGGCGGAGACCACGGAGTCGAAGGCGACCGCGGCCCGGGTGGGTGCGGCCGGGATGTAGGCGAGGTTCATCGGATCCTCGGCAGAGCGGGTCGCGGGCAGCAGCACCTGGTCGAACAGCTCCATCGCCCGCTCGGCACCGATGCCGCCCTCGGTGATGGTCTCGCCGACGTCCTCCTGCAATGCGGAGGCGCTGCGGGCGGTGGTCTTGGGATCGGTGGCGACCGTGGTGTGTGCGGCGGCCCACTGCAGCGCGATGCTCACCGCTTCGCGCTCATCCCCCCAGACCTCCGAATGCGCGCGATGGCTCTGCAGGGCGTCGGCGGCCCGGGTGAAGGCCGACTGCTCCGATCGCTCCGACTGTTCGGACTGCTCTGTCTGCTTCGACTGTTCCGTCGGCTCCGCCCGCTCCTCCTGTTCCGACTGCTCCGTCGGCTCCGGTTGCTCCGTGGCGGTGGGGGAGGACGGGCTGTCTGCGGTTTTCTCGATCACGCCCAGCATGCTCCCACGCCGGACCCTCCTGCCGGAGCGGAACCGACCCGCTCCGTGCCCTGACAGCTCCGGCGCCCCTGCCGTACCGTGGAGGCAGCCCCGGAAGGAGCTCGGATGTGCAGCAGCGACGTCGAGGACCATGTCCACGGCCCGGAAGAGACCATCGCGGTCCGCGACAACCCAGCCATCGGACGCTACGAGGCGGTGCGCGGCGGCGAGGTCGTGGGCATCATGATCTATGAGCGGACCCGTCACCGGATCGAGCTGATCCACACCGTCACCGACCCCGCGCACAGGGGCGAAGGGGTGGCCTCCGTGCTCGTGCGCACCACGCTCGCCGAGGCCAGGGCGATCTCGTTGCCTGTCCTGGTGATCTGCCCCTTCATCGAGAGCTGGCTGCAGCGCCATCCCGAGCAGGCCGACGGCGTCATCGTCGAGGACTGATCCCGGCCCCGGTGCTGGCCCCGGCCCCGGCCTCGGTGCCGGCCCACCCCATCTCCACTCTTCTAGCCACCAGAAGTCCCCTCGCCACCAGGTGTCCCCTCGCCACCAGAAATCTGTCTCTGGTGAGCTTGGGACTGCCGCACGGATAGGTGACATCTGATCTGGCTTGCCCACTGGGCGGCCTGGAAGGATGTGCACCATGCCTGCTCCCTATCCCCAGGAGTTCCGCGAAGATGTCGTGCGTGTGGCCCGGTCCCGTGAGGACGGCGTCACTCTCGCGCAGATCGCGAAGGACTTCGGCGTCCACGAGATGACGCTGCATAAATGGATCCGTCAAGCCGACATCGATGACGGAAGCCGCCCCGGAAAGACCCGCGAGGACTCCACCGAGCTGCGCGACGCCCGCAAGAAGATCCGGCTGCTCGAGCAGGAGAACGAGGTCCTGCGCCGTGCCGCCGCCTACCTGTCCCAGGCGAACCTGCCGGGAAAAGGTTCTACCCGCTCGTGAGCGAGCTCGCCGCTGACGGCATTCCCGTCGCGGTGTCCCTGCGGGTCCTGAAGCTCTCCCGCCAGCCCTACTACCGCTGGCGGCACCAGCAAGTCACCAAGGCCGAGGTGGTCGAGGCCTACCGGTCCAACGCGTTGCTGGACGCTCACCTCGACGACCCCGAGTACGGCTACCGGCTCCTGGTCGACGAAGCCGCCGAGGCCGGTGAGGAGATGTGTGAGCGCACGGCGTGGAGGATCTGCCGGGACAACCAGTGGTGGTCGGTGTTCGGTAAGAAGCGCGGCAAGAACGGGAAGCGCCCCGGCCCGCCGGTTCACGACGATCTCGTGAAGCGGGACTTCTCCGCCGATGACGTCAACGAATTGTGGCTGACCGACATCACCGAGCACTGGACCGACGAGGGCAAGCTCTACCTCTGCGCCATCAAAGATGTGTTCTCCGGCCGGATCGTGGGCTACTCGATCAGCGACCGGATGAAGGCTCGTCTTGCGGTGAACGCCCTGGACAACGCGATATCCAGGCGTCGAGACGCCGCAGGTTGCATCGTGCATTCGGACCGTGGATCTCAGTTCAGGTCACGGAAATTCGTGCACGCCCTGAACCGTCATCACCTCATCGGATCGATGGGCCAGGTCGGCGCTGCCGGCGATAACGCCGCGATGGAGTCGTTCTTCGCGCTGCTCCAGAAGAACGTCCTGGACCGCAAGCGGTGGCGGACCCGAGAAGAGCTGCGGATCGCGATCATCACCTGGATCGAGAGGACCTATCACCGCCGGCGCCGGCAGGCTCGCCTGGGTCGATTGACCCCCATCGAATACGAGACCATCATGAACCCGGTCGCACTCGCGGCCTGACACCCCAACTGTCACCTAAACGTGCGGCAGTCCCCTTTGAACGGCTGGGGAGCGTTCAACCGTCACCAGCGACAGAGAAGTGGTGGCGGGCTGACTGGCTGACTGGCTGACTGGCTGACTGGCTGACTGGCGGGCTGGCTGGCGAGTTGACGGGGTGGCTGGCTGGCTGGCGAGTTGACGGGGTGGCGGGTTGGCTCGCAGCGGGGACCGGTGACTGAGAGCAGGGGTACGCGCGGTCCGACAGGGGTGAGCCATGGAGCGCGGCGGAGTACCGTCGGGACATGGACGCTCTCGACCTCCTCCGTGACCTGACCTCCCGCCCCCGCGACGCCGCCGAGCGTCTGCGCCACCAGCTGAACCCGGCGACTCTCAACGCCCGACCCGGTGGACACCCCAACTCCGTGGCCTGGCTGCTCTGGCACACCGGGCGCGAGATCGATGTGCAGCTCGCCGATCTCGTCGGCGGCGAGCAGGTGTGGACCGCGGACGGCTTCGACCAGCGCTTCGACCTCGGCCCGGCCGGCGATGCCGTCGGCTACGGGCACACTGCCGCGGAGGCCCGGCGGATCATCATCGAGGACGGCGCTGGACTGCTCGACTACGTCCACGCCACGCTCGCCGCGCTGGACAGCTACCTCGACACCCTCTCGGCGGCCGCTCTCGACGACATCATCGACGAGCAGTGGGATCCCCCCGTCACCCGCGGAGCTCGCCTGGTGAGCATCGTCGACGATGCCGTCCAGCACCTCGCTCAGGCGGCCTATGCGCTCGGGATGTCGCTGGGGGAGTGACCGCGGATCCGTCGGTACCCAGGCCAGCTCGATCTCCGGGCCGGCTCGATGTCAGGACCAGCTCGGTGTCCGGGCCGGCTCGGTGTCCAGACCAGCTCGGTGTCCGGGCCGG
Source organism: Brachybacterium sp. AOP29-B2-41 (assembly GCF_052378395.1). Lineage (NCBI taxonomy): Bacteria > Bacillati > Actinomycetota > Actinomycetes > Micrococcales > Dermabacteraceae > Brachybacterium > Brachybacterium sp. AOP29-B2-41. The sequence goes on along the minus strand of NZ_JBQSXR010000006.1, from coordinate 101,795 downwards.
CTCGGTGTCCAGACCAGCTGAACGATCAGATCAGCTCGTTCTCGATCCGCTCCAGATGGGCGCGACCCATCGCAGTGAGCGCGAAGTCCTGACGCTTCGCCCCGGTGCGGGCCACGTCGACCTTCTCGAGGCTGAGCACCCCCGACTCTGCCAGGCGCCGCAACGTGCGATAGAGACCGCGATCCGTGAGTGTCCACCCCGTGGCGTTCGCGAAGTGCGGTGCGATCCCCGTGGCCGAGATCGGACCGTGCTCGCCGACGATCCGCAGCAGCGCGAGGGTGGTCGCGGACTTCTTGTACACCTCGATCCAGGAGCGGGCCAGCTCCTCGACCCATTCGGCATCCTCCGCAGACAGGTCGGTATGCGAGGTCATGCGCGTCGCGCCTCGAAGCCGCGCTCGTGCAGCGCCGCCAGTCCGTGCGCGATCAGGCCGATCCCCCAGAACCCGGCCATGCCGAAGGTGGCGCCGAACCAGCCGGCGTTCAGAGCGAGGTGACCATCGCCCTGGATGGCAGGGGAGGCCGACGCGATCAGCACATAGGCGTGCAGCAGGTAGCCGGTATTGACGATCGCGTAGGTGAGGGCGTGGGCGACGAGGCGCCCATAGCGGACACGGCCCAGCGCCCGGCCGTAGATCACCAGGTATGTCGCATAGCCCAGCGCGATCACGAGCAGAGGAAGTGTGGTCAGCACCGTGATGCGGTGGCCCGCGAGCCCGATCATCAGGTGTGCGACCGCTGTGGCCGCAAGCGCGGCGAGGGCGTAGGGGAACAAGGTCGAGTGCGCACGGTCGGTGCGGGATGACGTCTCGGGCGGGGGAGATGCGGATGAGGTGGTCATGATGCCCTCCTGATTCCCATTGGCTGTGTACCAATGGTGCGGTGCGTATAGGCACTGTACCTCTGGTGCAGATCAAGCCGTCAAGGGTTCCGGGCGAACTCCCGTGGGCCCCTGCGTGACGAGGCATGCCTCGCCGAGGAGGCATGTCTCACTGCCGCCGGTGGTCCGGTGGTCCGGTGGTCCGGTGGCCGCGGAACGCTCCTCCACATGGACCAGCCGTCCCCATCCGTCAGAGATCACGTCCCGACGGTCAGCCGGACTTCCTACACTGGCTCGGTGACATCTACCGAGGCCTTCGAAGCTGGACCCGACCGCGGCCTGGAGCGCACCCCGCCCCAGGACCTCCCCGCCGAGCGCGGCGTGCTGGGCGGCATGATGCTGTCCAAGGACGCGATCGCCGATGTGGTCGAAATCGTCCGCGGCAACGACTTCTACCGGCCCGCCCACGAGATGGTCTTCGAGGCGATCATCGACCTCTACGGGCGCGGTGAGCCTGCTGACCTGGTGACCGTCTCGGATGAGCTCTCCAAGCGCGGCGAGCTGGCCCGGGTGGGCGGCGGCGCCTATCTCGCCGATCTCATCGACATGGTTCCCACTGCGGCGAACGCCGGCTACTACGCCGAGATCGTGGTCGAGCGCGCCACCCTGCGCCGACTGGTCGAGGCCGGCACCCGGATCGTCCAGCTGGGCTATGCGTCCGACGGCGGCGAGGTCGAGGAGGCCATCAACGAGGCCCAGGCCCAGGTCTATGCGGTCACCGAGCGTGGTCAGAGCGAGGACTTCCTGCCGCTGGGCGAGGTGATCGATGAGACCCTCAACGCGATCGAGGCCACCCAGAACCGCGGCGGCCAGGTCACTGGCACCCCCACCGGCTTCGCCGAGATGGATGAGCTCACCCAGGGCCTGCATCCGGGTCAGCTGATCATCTTCGCCGGCCGCCCTGCGATGGGCAAGACGACCCTCGGCATGGACGTGCTGCGCTCCGCGTCGATCCACAACGGCAAGACCTCGGTGATCTTCTCCCTGGAGATGGACAAGACCGAGATCACGATGCGTCTGCTCAGCGCCGAGGCCCAGGTGCCGATGAACCGCATGCGCGACGGCTCAATGGATGACCGCGACTGGCAGTCGATGGCCCGCGCGATGAGCCGCATCGCCGACGCCCCGCTGTTCATGGACGACTCGGCGAATATGTCGCTGATGGAGATCCGTGCGAAGTGCCGTCGGCTCAAGCAGAAGCATGACCTCTCGCTCGTGGTCATCGACTACCTGCAGCTGATGAGCTCGGGGAAGAAGGTCGAGTCCCGCCAGCAGGAGGTCTCGGAGTTCTCCCGCGCCCTGAAGCTCCTGGCCAAGGAGATCCAGGTTCCGGTCATCGCGATCTCGCAGCTGAACCGTGGCAGCGAGCAGCGCACCGACAAGACCCCGATGATGAGCGACCTGCGCGAATCCGGCTCGATCGAGCAGGACGCCGACCTCATCCTGCTGATCCACCGCGAGGACTACTACGAGAAGGAGTCCGCCCGCGCCGGCGAGGCGGACCTCATCATCGCCAAGCACCGAAACGGCGCCACCAAGACGATCCCGGTCGCCTTCGAGGGCCACTACTCCCGATTCAAGGACATGGCCCACTCCGGCGGCGGCTTCAGCGGCTGAGCCGGTCGACTCGCCGCGCCCGGTCAGGCGTCGCCGAATGGTTCGCCCGCTACGTGTTCGGCGAGCAGCGACTCGGCCTCCGTGAGATCGCTCGGCGCGACCGGGGCGTCGAGCAGCGGATGCGCGCCGCCGCGCCAGAGGCGGACGCCGCCGGTGCGCCACACTATGAGTCCCGGTGCGGACAGCGGGGCCGACGAGCGGACGAGGTGGGCGCGCCGGGCCCGCAGAGTGTCCTCCTCCGGATCCCGCAGGGGTGGCATCTCGAGGGCTCGGAGCACCGAGTCTCCTGCCGATCCGCGGTGGTCGCGCACGTGCCACGAGCGTTGGCGCAGGTCCTCGCTGAGGCCGGGCAGCTCGGGCCCGGGCAGAGCGAGCACCTTGCCGTCGCGGAGCTGCGGCGCGGTGCCCGGTCCGAACGCCCGGGAGGTCAGCTCGGCGAGACTGGCGGTCACAGCGCCGAGCGGGCCGTCGGGCGGCTCATCGAGCCATCGCAGTTCCTCCCCGGGCGCGATCGCGGCGCGGGCGAGCACCTGGTCCTGACCGTCGACGCCGGTCATCTCGAACCAGGCCTCGGCGGTGTCGGTGCTGCTTGCCCTGCCGAAGAACATCGATGGTGCCGGGGCTTCCGACGGGCCGCCGTCTGGCCAGCGGGTGAACCACCTCGAGCTGTCCCCGACCCAGCGGCGCAGCACGGCGCGCAGCTCCCCCTGGTGGCGGATGCCGAGGGCGGCCGCGCCGGGGCGCAGCAACCCGGCGGGCGCGTCCGGGGCGGTGGGCCAGGGCTCCCACACAACTTTCGCGTTCATGGAGCCTCCCTGGGATGACCCTCTCCGAGATCTGGGTCGCTGAGTTGGGACAGTCGCCCATCAGGGCGAGACCACGGGTCGCAGAAGCTGCTCTGGCAGCTCGAACCGGCCGTGGGCCCTCCCGTCGTCGACGACGTCGCGAGATATCGCTGTGGCCAGGACGCTACACTCGCCCAGCTCACCAGACCGAGTATGTGCGCTGTCCCGGGCCGTTTCTCGTCGATCGCGCCGTCCGCCGATCGGTGCAGCTCGGTGCCAGCTCCGCCGCCCGCTCCACCGGCGGCGAAAGCGTTCCCGCGGGAACGTCGGGGGCGAGCGTCTCGGAGTCCGCCTTCGGCGCTGCCCAGATCCTGTCCGTGCTGCTGGTCGCCACCATGTTCGACCCCTGGGTCAAGGGCGTGGCCCGTGACCGGGAGGTTGGCCGAGGCTGGCAGGTGGGGGCGATGGTCTCGTACGCGGCGAAGGTGCTGGCGCTGGTGGTGCTGCTGTTCGACATGCAGCTGATGCTGTTCCGGAACACCTGGAGCGGTGGCATGGGCACCGCCCTCGTGCTCGGGAACTACTTCGCCGTCGTTGCCAGCGCAATGTCCATCCTGCTCACCGTGCTCAACTACATGGGAGCGCTCGCACCTCGCACTGGGGCGACCTCGCGCGGAGCGGACAGGGACGCGACGGACGTCGAGCCGGCGCTTGCAGGCATGCCCGTGATCATCCCGACTCCGACCGTTCCGCCGGAGCTGAGGGACGGGCTCCGACGGCGCGCTGAGCGACAGAGCAAGGACAGCTCACGCCGCGCAGCTGACCGCTCAGCCGGCCCCGCCGCGGGCCGCGTCGCGCAGATGCGTCCCCGTCAGGCTCGCCTCCGCCGCGGCGACCTGCGCCGGAGCGCCCTGCGCGATGATCCGCCCACCCTTCGCACCCGCCCCGGGGCCCATGTCGATCACGTGGTCGCACTGGGCGATCACCCGCTGGTCGTGCTCGACCACGAGGACCGTCTGCCCGGCGTCCACCAACCGGTTCAGCTCGCTCACCAGCAGGTCCACGTCAGCAGGGTGCAGGCCGGAGGTGGGCTCATCCAGCAGGTACACGCTGTGCCCGCGCACGGTGCGCTGCAGCTCGGTGGCCAGCTTGATCCGCTGCGCCTCGCCGCCGGAGAGCTCGGTGGCGGGCTGGCCGAGGGTGAGATACCCGAGCCCGATCGCATGCAGCGCATCCAGCGCCCTCAAGATCCGAGGTTCCGCGGCGAACACCTCGCGGGCGCCCGTCACGGACAGCCCCAGCACCTCGGCGATGTTCAGCCCCTCCCACCGGACCTCGAGGGTCTCGGGGTTGTAGCGGGTGCCTCGGCAGCGGGGGCAGGTCGCATAGGAGCCGGGCAGGAACACGAGCTCCACCTCGATGTGTCCGGTGCCGCTGCACTCGGGGCAGCGGCCCTCGGCGACGTTGTACGAGAAGCGGCCCACGCCCCAGCCGCGCGCCCGCGCTTCGGGGGTGCCGGCGAACAGCCGCCGCACCCGGTCGAACAGCCCCGTATAGGTGGCCAGGCACGAGCGCGGCGTGCGGCCGATCGGCCGCTGGGTGATGTGCACGAGCCGGTCGATGCCCTCGGCGCCGCGCACCTCGCCGTGCCCTACCCGGTCATCCGCGACGCCGGAAGCGTCGGTGGGCGCGGCGACCTCGGTTCCGTCGGCCGACGGGTCGGGCTCGTCGGCCACCGTGGTGCGCACGCGCTCGCCGAGGATCGTGCCCAGGCAGTGCGTGACCAGCGTGGACTTGCCGGCCCCGGAGACGCCTGTGACCGCGGTGAAGGACCGCAGCGGCAGGCGCAGGTCCACGTCGCGCAGGGTGCGCGTGCTCAGCCCGTCGATCTCGAGCCAGCCTCCGGGCTCGCGCACGTCGTCGGATCCTCGTAGCGCGAGCGGTGCCGGGTCGAGGTAGCGGGCGGTCACCGAGTCCTGCGCCTCGCCCAGCCCCTCGGTGACGCCCGAGTAGAGAACCTCGCCGCCGTCGGAGCCGGCGCCCGGCCCCACGTCGACGATCCAGTCCGCGTCGGCGACCAGCGCCATGTCGTGCTCGACCAGCAGCACCGAGTTCCCCTCGGCGAGGAAGGAGTCCAGCAGGTGCTGGAGCATCGCCTTCTCGCTGGGATGCAGCCCGGCCGACGGCTCGTCCAGCACGTAGGCCACGCCGAACAGGCCCGAGCGCAGCTGGGCGGCGAGTCGCAGCCGCTGCAGCTCACCGGTGGACAGGGTGCCCGCCGGGCGATCCAGGGCGAGGTGCCCGAGGCCGAGGCCCACGATCGTGCGCAGCACCGGGAGCACGGAGGGCAGCAGGATCCTCTCCGCCTCCTGCTCCGGGGTGCCCTCGCCGCGGGGCAGCGCCTCGATGCGGGAGGTCAGCGCGGCGAGGAGGTCATCCAGCGGCAGCGCGGTGAGCTGCCAGATCGGCAGACCGGCATAGGTGACGCGCAGCGCGTCCGGCCCCAGCCGATGCCCCTCGCACAGCGGGCAGGTGGAGACCTCGAAGTGGGTGAGCGCGCGCCGGCGTGAGGACTCCGCCTTCGAGGTCGCCACCGTGTCGCGCAGGTATCGCTCCACGCTGCGCCACTGCCCCTGGTAGGTGCCATGGGCCTGGCCGGGCTCGCGCACCGGTTCGACGGTCACCACCGGCTGCTCCTCGGTGTGGAGGATCCAGTCGCGGGTCTCCTCCGGCAGTTCCCGCCAGGGGAGGTGGATGTCGATCCCGAGGGTCGCGAGGATGTCGCGGAAGTTCTTGCCGAGCCACGCCCCGGGCCACGCGGCGATCGCCCCGTCATCGATCGAGACGGAGGCGTCGGGGACCATCGAGGACTCCGTGGGCTCGCGCAGGGCGCCCACGCCGTGGCAGCGCGGGCACGCGCCGTCGGGCGTGTTCGGGGAGAAGAAGTCCGAGGTCAGGCGGCCGCTGGGGAGGCCGCTGTGCTGGGCGGCATGGAGGGCGGCGCCGCGCTCGAGGACGTCGGCCGGATGGTCGCCGGCCCGCGAGTACAGCAGCCGGATCGCGTTGGAGAGGTTCGTGGTGGTGCCGACGGTGGAGCGGGCGCCACCTGCGGTGGTGCGCTGTTCGAGAGCGACAGTGGGCGGCATCCCGGTGACCGCCTCGACCCGGGGGTCCACGGCGCTGCCGATCAGCCGACGCGCGAACGGCGCGACCGACTCGAGGTAGCGACGCTGGGACTCCCCATGGATCGTGCCGAAGGCGAGCGAGGACTTCCCGGAGCCCGAGACGCCGGTGAACGCCACGAGCCGACCGCGCGGAAGGTCGACATCGACATCCCGCAGATTGTGCAGTCGCGCGCCGCGCACGTGCACATAGCCGTCATCGCTGCCGGTCAGGGAGAGGTCGTGAAGATCCATCCCGCCAACGTAGCAAGCGGCGGCCGTGCCCGGGGTGCGGTCATGCCCCACCGGTCATGTCCACCGGTCATCCCCGCAGCAGATCCCGCAGCGCCGCCTCCGGGCTGCGCGATCCGGCCAGCAGCTCGCCCCGCCGATACCGGGTCAGCACCCGGGGGTCGATGTAGGAGCTGCGCGCGACCGCCACGGTGTTCCCGAGCGCGCTCGCCGTGGCCTGCACCGCTGCCCGCTCTGCCTGCGCACGGGCACGGCGACCGCGCACCGGCCCGATATCGGCGAGGGTCTGCGCGGCGATCACGGTGCCGTGCAGGGTGCGGAAGTCCTTCGCGGTGAAGGCGCCACCCGTGACGGCTGCGATGTGCTCGTTGACGAGGGCAGGGGTGAGTGAGCGGCGTCGGCGGCCCTCCCGCCAGCTCAGCAGGAGGGTGCGCGGGTCGCCGGCGATCAGCTGCCTGATCGAGGAGGCGAGGTCCTCGTCCTCCAGCTCCAGCTGATGCTCGATCCGGTTCTTGCCGCGGAAGGCGAGCGTCACCACCGGGCCGTCGACCCGGGCGTGCCGGCGCTGGAGCGTGGTCAGGCCCCGGCTGCGCCCGCTGCGCAGGGAGGCCGTCGAACCCATCCGCACGGCCGAGAGGTCCAGCAGGCGGAAGGCGGTGGCCAGCACTCGCTCCCGGTCGAGGTCCTCGCCCCGCAGCGCCCGCGTGACCTGGGCGCGGGCCCTCGGAAGCGTCTCGGCGAGGTCGAGCGCTCGCTCGTACTTGCTGCGGCCGCGCCGGGACTGCCACTGCGGGTGATAGAGGTACTGCCGGCGCCCGGCGGCATCGGTGCCCACCACTTGGATGTGCCCCAGGGGGTCCGCGCAGATCCACACCTCGCTCCAGGCGGGCGGGATGACCAGCGCCTCGACGCGGCGCCGATCGCGGCCACTCGCGACGCGACCGTCGGGCCGGGTCAGGCGCACGGTGCCCCGCGAGGTCAGGGAGCGGGACAGGCCCGGGTCGCGCTCCGGGGACACCCGATGCAGACGCGCCATGGCTCTCCTCCCGGAACGGATGACGGGATCGTAGGACCCGCACCCAGAGCGCGGGCGAACGATCGGTCGGTGCGCGCGCGACCGGTTGCCGAGCACCTCCGAGGACAGTAGGTTCGAATCCCGACCCGATCCGGAGGCGCCCGATGGGCTATCCAGTGCACCTCGTCATCGACGGTCAGCAGCATGAGCTGATCGTGGACCCCCGCACCACCCTGCTCGATGCCCTGCGCGACCATCTCGAGAACACCTCCCCGAAGAAGGGCTGCGACCACGGCCAGTGCGGCGCCTGCACCGTGCTCATCGATGGCAGGCGCCTCAACTCCTGCCTGGCGCTGGCCGTCTCCGTCGACGGCGCGGAGGTCATCACCTCGGACGGGCTCGCACCCGACGGCGAGCTCTCCGACCTCCATCAGGCCTTCCTGGACCAGGACGCCTTCCAGTGCGGCTACTGCACCCCCGGCCAGATCTGCTCCGCCGCCGGAGTGCTCCGGGAGGCGGCCGACGGGCGCCCCAGCGTGGTCACCGAGGACCCCGTAGGCGCCGATCCCGAGGACGCGAGCCCGGTGGACGCAGATCCGGGCCGCCCGGTCGAGCTCACCGAGGACGAGATCCGCGAGCGGATGAGCGGGAACCTGTGCCGCTGCGGCGCCTACGTCAACATCGTCGCTGCCGTGCAGCAGGCGGTGGGGAAGGCGGCGCAACCCGCAGCGCCACAGACGGCGCAGCAGGCGGCGCAGCCCGCGGCGCACCGGACGGCGCAGGCCGCAACCGGAGAGGACGCACGATGAGACCCTTCGACTACGAACGGGCGAGCGATCCCGCCGCCGCCGTCGCCGCGGTCGCGGAGCGGCCTGACGCGACCTACCTGGCCGGGGGCACGAACCTGGTGGACCATCTCAAGCTCGGGATCACTGCGCCCGAGCTGCTGGTCGACCTCGGCCGCCTGGACCTCGCGGACATCGAGGAGCTCGACGGGGGCGGCCTGCGCCTGGGCGCCATGGTCCGCAACAGCGACCTCGCCGCCGATCCCCGGGTGCGCCGCGACTACCCGATGCTCTCCCGCGCCCTGCTCTCGGGCGCCTCCGGTCAGCTGCGCAACGCCGCCACCACCGGGGGGAACCTGCTCCAGCGCACCCGCTGCGTGTACTTCCAGGACGCCACCACCCCCTGCAACAAGCGCGAACCGGGCTCCGGCTGCTCCGCGATCGGCGGCTACACCCGCTATCACGCGATCCTCGGCGCCTCCGAGCACTGCATCGCGACCCACCCCTCCGACATGGCGGTAGCGCTGGCCGCGCTCGAGGCCACCGTGGTGGTGCTCGGCACCGGCGGGGAACGGCGGATCCCCCTCACCGACCTGCATCGCCTCCCGGGCGCCGAGCCCGAGCGCGACACCGTGCTCGAGCACGGCGACCTGATCACCGCCGTCGAGCTGCCGCCGCCGGTGCGCTCGGCGCGATCGACCTACCGCAAGATCCGCGATCGCGCGTCCTTCGCCTTCGCGCTGGTCTCGGTCGCGGCGTTGCTCGACCTCGAGCCGGGCGACCCCGGACCGAGCGACGCCGAGCCGGGCGATCCCGGACAGCGCGCCACGGCACCGAGGATCCGCTCCGCACGAATCGCCCTCGGCGGGGTCGCCCACGCCCCCTGGCGTGCCCGCCGCGCCGAGGAGCTCCTGGCCGGGGCGCCCGCCACCCGCGAGACGTTCCGCAGGGCCGCGGCCGCCGAGCTCGAGCAGGCCCGGCCCGTCGAGGGCAACGAGTTCAAGCTGCCCATGGCCCAGGGCGTGATGGTGAGCGTGCTCGCGCAGCTCGCAGGTCTCGCCGAGGAGCCCGAGGAGCCTGAGGAGGCCCGTGATGAGTGACCTGCTGCGTGCCTCCGCGATCGGCACCGGCCGGGTGCGGATCGACGGTCCGGACAAGGTGCGCGGCCGCGCCCCCTATGCCTACGAGCATCCCGTCGAGAACCCGCTGCACCTCTACCCGCTGTGCTCGAAGATCGCCCGCGGCCGCGTCACCGCGATCGACGCCGCCGCTGCGCTCGCCCTCGACGGGGTGGCACGGGTGCTCACTCACCAGGACGCGCCCCGCCTGGCCGATACCGAGGACGGAGAGCTGGCGATCCTCCAGGACGACCGGATCGGGTTCCACGGCCAGTACCTCGGCGCCGTCCTGGCCGAGACCCCGGAGACGGCCCGCCACGCCGCCGACCTCGTCGCGATCACGACCGAGGCCGCTCCCCACGATGCCCGCTTCCGTCCCGATCACCCGGACGTGCGGGAGCCGGAGGACGGCGCCGATGACGTCGAGACCGGGGACGTCGAGGCCGCGCTCGCCGCCGCCGAGATCGTCGTGGACCAGCGCTATTCGACACCGCTGGAGCACAACAACCCGATGGAGCCCCACACGACCATCGCGCGCTGGGACGGCGATGACCTCACCCTGTGGACCTCCACGCAGGGCGTCCATCCGGCCCGGGAGGCGCTCGCCCCGATGCTCGGCATCGGCCCCGAGCGGCTGCGGATCATCAGCCCCCATGTCGGCGGCGGCTTCGGCTCCAAGGGCGTGCCCCACGCGGACATGATGCTCACGGCCCTCGCCGCCCGCACCGTGCCCGGCCGCGCGGTGAAGTACGCGGTCTCCCGCCAGCACATGTTCGCGATCACCGGGTACCGCCCGGCCACCACGCAGCACTTCCGGATCGGAGCCCGGGCCGACGGCACCATCAGCGCCTTCTCCCTCGACGCCGTCTCCAGCTCCTCCCGCACCAAGGAGTTCCCCGAGGAGGCGATCAAGCCGTCCCGCCAGATGTATGCCGGCGCGCACCGCCACCTCACCCAGCGGGTGCTCCCGCTGGACCTCGCCGTCCCCTCCTGGATGCGCGCCCCCGGGGAGGCGCCCGGCATGGTGGGCCTGGAGATCGCGATGGACGAGCTCGCCGAGGCCTGCGGCGTGGACCCCATCGAGCTGCGCGTGCGCAATGAGCCCGAGCTCGACCCGGACACCGGCCTGCCCTTCAACCAGCGCCGCCTGATCGATTGCCTGCGCGAGGGTGCCGAGCGCTTCGGCTGGGGCGAGCGTGACCCGCGGCCCCGCGCGCGCCGGGAGGGCGAGTGGCTGATCGGCAGCGGTGTCGCCTCTGCGACCTATCCCGCCGCCCGCCAACCCGGCTCGATCGCCCGGATCCGTCACGCGGCGGGCACCTTCGAGGTGGGCATCGGCGCCGCGGATCTCGGCACCGGCACCTGGACCGCGCTGACCCAGGTCGCGGCCGACGCCCTCGAGGTGGACCCGGACCTGATCGCCCTGCAGATCGGCGACACCGCGCTGCCGAACGCGACCGTCGCGGGCGGGTCCACCGGCATGGCCAGCTGGAGCGCGGCGGTCATCGCCGCCGCGGAGACCTTCCGCCGCGAGCACGGCCAGGCGCCTGCCGAGGGCGCCGAAGCGACCGGGGAGGCGGGGGAGAACCCTGCCGAGCAGAGGTTCGCGATGCACTCCTATGGTGCCCACTTCGCACAGGTCGCCATCCAGGAGAGCACCGGAGAGATCCGCCTGGACCGCATGCTCGGAGTGTTCTCCGCCGGCCGGATCATCAACCCCCGCACCGCCCGCTCGCAGTTCCTCGGCGGGATGACCATGGGCGCGGGGATGGCGCTGCATGAGAAGGGCGAGCTCGATCCCCGCTTCGGCCACGTCGTCAACCACGATCTGGCCGAATACCACGTGCCCGTCAACGCCGACATCCGCTCCCTTGAGGTGCACTGGCTGGACGAGGAGGATCCGCAGGCCGGACCGCTCGGTGCCCGCGGCATCGGCGAGATCGGCATCGTCGGTGCCGCGGCGGCGATCGCCAACGCCGCCCACCACGCCACCGGGGTGCGGGTGCGTGACCTGCCCGTGTTCGGCAGCGCCTTCCTGCCTCGGTGAGCGCGCCCGGCCCTGCCTCGGTGAGCGTTCCCGGGGCCGACCGCCCGCGGCCCGGGGGCGAGGCTGAGCCGCCCGTCGGCCTGATCCTCGCCGCGGGTGCCGGCACCCGCCTCGGCCGTGGCCCCAAGGCGCTGCTGGTGACGCGCGGCCTCACCTTGGTCGAGCACCTCGCCGGGGCGCTGCTCGGTGGTGGCTGCGCCGAGGTCGTGGTGGTCATCGGGGCGGAGGCGGCACGGGTGCGGGCCGCGGTGGCGGCAGTCCCCGGCGTGCAGGCGCGGGAGAACCCGCACTGGCGCCAGGGGATGGGGACCTCGCTGCAGAGGGGCCTGGCCGCGATCGGCCCCGGCCGAGACGTGCTGGTCACCCCGGTGGATCGGCCCGGGGTGAGCGCCGAGGAGGTGGCCCGGGTGCTCGCCGCCCACCGCCGCGGGGAGATCACCGCCGCCGCGCACCGTGACGCCTCCGGGCGGCTCCGCCGGGGCCATCCGGTGCTCTTCGACGCTCGCTGGACCGCCGCCGCGGCGGACGCCGCGCATCACGAGGTGGGGGCCCGCGAGCTGCTGCGAGGCCAGCGGGAGCTCGTGCAGCTGGTGGACTGCACGGACCTCGAGGACGGCGCGGACCTCGACCTCCCCGAGCAGCTCTGGCGCCTGGGCACCCCGGGCTGATCCCTCAGGCGCCTGGGCGCCTCGGGCTGACCCCTCAGGCGCGGGGGCCGCGGCTCACGTGCAGCGGCCCGCTCCCATCGCGCAGCGGCTCCACCGTCCCGCGGGCCGCGCGCACGGCGAGGATCTCCGCGAGGATCGAGACGGCGACCTCCGCGGGGGTGTCTGCGCCGAGGTCGAGTCCGATCGGGGAGCGCAGCCTGGCCAGCGCCTCCTCCCCGACCCCGGCCTCCCGCAGGGCGGCCCGTCGATCACGATCGCTGCGCCGGGACCCCATCGCCCCCACATAGGCGACGTCGAGCTCCAGCGCGGCCGAGAGAGCCGGCACGTCGACCTTCGGATCATGCGTGAGCACGCAGATCATGCTGCGGGGATCGAGGTCACCGCACTGGGCGGCGTCGGCCAGGAACCGGTGGGGCCAGGCGCGCACCACCTCCGCGCCCGGGAACGATGCCGGATCGGTGAACGCCGGCCGGGGATCGCACAGGGTGATCCGCAGCCCCAGCGGGCGGGCGGCCTCGACCAGCGACTGTCCGAAGGCGTTGGCTCCGAGCACCACCAGATGCGCCGGCCGGGTGCGGGATTCGACGAAGAGCTCGCTCGGCGGTGCACCCGCGCTCGGCGGCGCGCTACCCCTCGGCGGGGCGCCCATGCTCGGTGGCGTGCCCCCGCTCGATGGCGCGCCCTCGTTCTGCGGGGCGAGCCGGATCGTGCCGGTGCGGCCCTCGCGGATCATCCCCGCGACCTGGGAGACGGCGTCTGCGAGCTGTGCGCCGGGGAGCAGCGGAGCGAGTGACTGTCGCACCTCGTCCGGTCCGCTGCCGGGCACGAGGGCGGCCAGCGGCGGGGCGGCGTCTCGTGGCACCTGCGTGACATACGCGGCGGGCGGGCGCCCGTCGACGGTGAGCCCCAGCAGGCTCCGTACCGCCTCGGAATCCTCGGCCGACGGGGGCATGAAGGGCTGCACGAGCACGTCCAGGGAGCCGCCGCACATCAATCCGACGGCGAAGGCGTCCTCCTCGCTGAACCCGAAGCGGTGCACCGCGGCGTCCCCGGTCTCCATCGCCTCCTGGCAGGCCTCGAGGACCGCGCCCTCGACGCATCCGCCGGAGAGGGAGCCGTGCAGCGAGCCGTCGGCGCCGACCAGCATCGAGGTGCCGACGGGCCGGGGCACCGAGCCCTGCGTCGCGACGATGGTCGCGACGGCACAGGCCACGGGGTCGGAAGCACAGGTCAGCCGCTGCTGGGCGATCGCCAGGACATCGAGCACAGGCCCACCCTATGCGCGACCTCTCGCCGGATCGATGATCCCGACCGGGTGACCGGGAGCCTGGATGGGGTGGCCTGAGGCCCGGGAACCGGGCGTCCGGCGCCGGCGCGACATGCCGGGCCCCGCATGTCCCGTCGGCCGGATCCCCGGCATCGAAACTTCTGGTCCCTCGTGCGGCACCATCAGCAACGGGCTCTCGAAACACCGCTCCGACGTCGCGCGCGGGTGAGGACGGCCCCGACGCTTTCCGGACGAACGTTTCTTGTGGTCGCCATCACAACTGCTACTGTCACTGCGCACGAGCGACACCCTGCTCCCCACTGGGTGTCCCCGCAGAACGAAGGAGTTGTGCACCGTGAGCACCCCGTCCCACGCGTCCCCCGGGACGACGCCGGATCCCGGCAGTCCGTCGTCCCCCACCCCCGAACAGTTCCTCGCCGTCCAGCAGTCCGAGGAGTTCGGCCAGCTGCGTCGCAACTTCCGCGGCTTCGCGATCCCGATGACCATCGCCTTCCTGGTCTGGTACCTGGCCTACGTGCTGCTGTCCACCTACGCTGAGGGCTTCATGTCGATCCACGTGCTGGGGAACCTGAACCTCGGGATCATCCTCGGCTTCAGCCAGTTCCTCATGACCTTCCTGATCACCTGGCTCTATATCCGCCACGCGAACAAGTCCCTCGACCCGATCTCCTCGAAGATCCGCATCGAGCTGGAAGGTGATCTCTGATGGAATTCGGCAATCCCGTCCTCAACATCGCGATCTTCCTGGCCTTCGTGGTCGTCACCCTGGTGGTCGTCATCAGGGTGTCTCGGACCACCACCAGCGCCAGCGACTTCTACCACGGCGGCCGTGCCTTCTCCGGTCGCCAGAACGGCATCGCCATCGCCGGCGACTATCTCTCGGCCGCCTCGTTCCTCGGCATCGTCGGGGCCGTGGCCCTCTACGGCTATGACGGCCTGCTGTACTCCGTCGGCTTCCTGGTGGCCTGGCTGGTGGCGCTGCTGCTGGTCGCCGAGCCGCTGCGCAACACCGGCAAGTACACGATGGCGGACGTCCTCAGCTTCCGCATGCGCCAGCGTCCCGTGCGCACCGCCGCCGCGACCTCGACGCTCGCGGTCACCTTCTTCTACCTGCTCGCTCAGATGGCCGGTGCCGGCGCACTGGTCTCCCTGCTGATCGGCATCGAAGGGCGGGTCGGGCAGTCGATCGTGATCGCCGTCGTCGGCGTCGTCATGATCCTCTACGTCCTCATCGGCGGCATGAAGGGCACCACCTGGGTGCAGATCATCAAAGCGGTGCTGCTGATCACCGCCGTCGGCGTCACCACCGTGTGGATCCTGGCCCTGAACGGCTTCAACCTCTCCGCGGTGCTCGGCCAGGCGGTGGAGGCGCATCCGGACGGTACCGCGATCCTCGAGCCGATGCTCCAGTACGGCACCTCCGGGTCCTCGAAGCTGGGCTTCGTCTCCCTCGCGATCGCGCTGGTGTTCGGCGCGGCAGGGCTGCCTCACGTGCTGATGCGCTTCTACACGGTGCCCACTGCGAAGGAGGCCCGCCGTTCGGTGGTCTGGGCGATCGCCCTGATCGGCTTCTTCTACCTGTGCACCCTGGTGCTCGGCTTCGGTGCCGCCTACATGGTGGGCGTCGACGTGATCGGCGACCTCCCGGGCGGATCGAACTCCGCCGCTCCCGCGCTCGCCTATGCCGTGGGCGGCACGGTGCTGATGGCCATCATCTCCGCGGTGGCCTTCGCGACCATCCTCGCGGTGGTGGCGGGCCTGACGATCACCGCCTCGGCGAGTTTCGCGCACGACATCTACAACGGGGTGATCAAGCGCGGCCAGGCCGATCCGAAGAAGGAGATCGCAGTGGCCCGGCGCACCGCGCTGGTGATCGGCGCCGTCTCGATCGTCGGCGGCATCCTCGCCGCCGAGCAGAACGTCGCCTTCCTGGTCTCGCTCGCCTTCGCGATCGCCGCCAGCGCGAACCTGCCCTCGATCCTGTACTCCCTGTACTGGAAGCGGTTCAACACCCGCGGCTCGCTGTGGAGCATCTACGGCGGCCTGTTCAGCGCCCTGTTCCTCATCACCTTCTCCCCGGTCGTCTCCGGCTCCGAGACGGCGATGATCCCCGGCGCCGACTTCGCCTGGTTCCCGCTGACGAACCCCGCGATCATCTCGGTCCCGCTGGGCTTCTTCCTCGGCTGGCTCGGCTCGGTGACCTCCTCGGAGCACAACGAGCTCAAGCAGGCCGAGATGGAGGTCCGCTCCATGACCGGTGCGGGCTCCGAAAAGGCGGCCATCGACCACTGAGCAGGTGCGAGCGGCCGGCGGGGGAGCCCTGCATGTCGGCGCTGCCCAGCGGCTCGACGGTCCAGTGACCACGTTCTGCGCCCGCGAGGACCGATCCGGAATCCGGCATCGGTCCTCGCGGGCGCAGAACTCTGCATCCCCGGCCGCCGGGCCGTTCACCGGTAACCCTGCCGTGGACTGCGTCGCGGTCGAAGAGCCGGACGAGCTGCGCAAGAGGTTGTCGCACGAGGCAGGGACCTCGCCACCCGTTATCGGCCGGGCGAGCTCAGGCCAGGCGCAGCCCCGACTCCGGACGCACCGCCCGGTCGTGCAGGTCGATGATCTGCTGCTCGACGGGGTCCGGTGCGGGGCCGGTGCTCGACAGGAGCCGGCACACGGCCACCTCCGCAGAGGCGGTCCGGTAGCGCTCCACCCACTCGCGGTGGATGTCATCGGTCGCGGTGCGGGTGCCGAGCTCCTCGAAGCGGTCCACCTCCACGCGCCAGGGCTTCGGGGTCAGGCGCGCCCGATAGGTGTCGTGGACCCGGCACAGGATCATGTACAGCTCATCGCTGCGCACCTGCCCCATCAGCTTCTTCGCACGCTCGCTCGACGGTGCCGCGCCGCTGCCGGTGATCAGCAGACGGAAGCCGTTGCGGGTGCGGTACGTGCGCACCCCCAGCTCGGGATGGAGGGCGCGGAAGTCCTCGATCAGGGCCAGGGTGCGCTCGTGATGCTCCCCCCGACGACCCGGTGAGCGCAGGCCGAAGGCGTCCGGATCCTGCTGCTGCTCGGTGAGCTCCTCCGCGCGGCGGCCGCCGAACAGACGCGAGAGCAGCCCTCCGCCGCCCGCCGTCACACGGTCCGTCGAGGACGGCTCGACCAAGTCGATGTCGCTGATCAGCACCGCATCGGTGTTCAGCACCGCCGAGCCGTAGCGGTTGCGGGTGATCGCCGCGATCAGGGTGTCGTCGGGCCCGTGGAGCTCCTCGAGCAGCTCCTCCGGAAGGCGTCGCAGCGGGTAGTACTCCAGTCCGTTGTCTGTCCGTCGCTCGGGGCCTCCGGCCGCGGCCACGCGCTGCAGGCGCTCACGCGCATCGCGCTGGGCGTCCTCGGGCGAGGTGTCGGAGGCGCCATGGATCGTGAGTGCCCACTCGTCCCCGCCGGGGACGGTGACGGTCTCGCGGATGGTGGCCCAGTGGCGGGGGATCGGCTGCATGCCCCGACCGTAGTCCGTCACCGCGACGGGGCGGCGGGGAGATGCGGGAGAATGGGCCCATGACCTTCTTCGAGGAGCTCTGGTTCCAGATCGGGGCGTCGCCCGCGGGAGCGCTGGGCGTGCTCATCGCGAGCATCGTGCTCTACCTGATCTTCACCCTGATCCTCCAGGTCGCCGGGCCACGGCTCAGCGCGAACCCGTCGATGCTGAGCTTCGCGGTGATGGCGCTGCTGGGCTCCCTCGTCGCCCGCGCGATCCTCGGCAACACACCGACGCTGGTGGGCGGGCTGATCGCGGTGACCACCCTGCTGGTGCTCGAGTTCCTCCTGGGCAGGCTCCGGCTCGGTGTCGACCGCATCTTCACCCGGCGCGGGCCGCGGCCGACGGTGGTGATGGTCCATGGCCATGTGCTCCGCTGGCATCTTCGCCATCTGGGGCTGCGCGAGACGCAGCTGCTGACGCTGCTGCGGCGCGGCGGCGTGCGCCACGTGATCGACACCGACCTGGTGATCCTCGAGCCGCGCGGAGGGCTGACCATCGTGCGCCGCGGCGAGATGATCGACGAGCGCCTGGTGCGCAATGTGCGTGGTGCGGAGATCATCCCTCGCTCACTGATGCACTGAGCGGGTCCGCCCCCGTCCACGCCAGTCGCACCCGCGCCTGCCTCGCTGCACGTCCGCAAGCATCCGGCCCCGCACCAGCGAAGGTGCGGGGCCGGGGCCGGGGCCCGACGCCGGAGCGTCGGGTGGTGGCGAGGCTCAGGCGAGCTTCGCCTCCAGGGTGATGTTCACGGCGGCGAGTGCCTTCGAGACCGGGCAGCTGCTCTTGGCCTCGTCGGCGATGCGCTGGAAGTCGGCGTCCTCGATCCCGTCGATCTGCGCGGTGACGGTCAGTGCGATGCCGGTGATGCCGCCCTCGGCGATGTTGAAGGTGACGTCGGCCTTCGTGTCCACAGCAGTCGGCGGGGTGTCGTTCTCGGCGAGCATGTTCGAGAACTGCATGGAGTAGCAGGCGGCGTGCGCGGCGCCCAGCAGCTCCTCGGGGGAGGTGGTGCCCTGTGCGGACTCCTCCGCGCGGGCCTTCCAGCTCAGATCGAAGGTGCCGAGCTTGGAGGTCTCCAGGGTGGTGGTGCCGGAGCCGGAGAGCAGGTCGCCCTTCCAGGCGGTGGATGCGGTGGAGGTGACGGGACGGGGCATGGTGACTCCTTCAGTCGACGGTCGCCCCGCGTTTCCGCAGAGGGCGCTCGCCTCCCACCGTAGTCCGGACCCCCGCCGAACGGGAAGGATCGTTCGTCCCTGCGGCCCCCGCACGCGCTGCCGCGCCGTCTGCCGGGTTCCGGCCGCCCGCCTACTGCAGGGACTCGAACTTGCGGATCCAGGCGGAGCCGATGGGATTCGCGTCGGCGACCATGATCACGAAGCGGTCCCCGGCGATCTCGGCGACCTCGGTCAGCGCGACCCGGCGCTCGTGGGCGGGGGAGTGGTCCAGGCGCCGCACGCCGTTCTCGATGATCTTCGCGAAGGAGTCGGTGCGGCCCAGGAAGGCGACGAAGGGCATGTCGAACTTCTCGGCGTAGCGGGCGGAGAGGTCGCGCACCGCGAGGATGTCCTCGTCGGAGAGGTTCTCCAGGGCGAAGGAGCCCACGTCCTGACTGATCGCTCCGGCCTGCTCCTCGTCGGCCGTGACCAGCGTGGCCATGTCCGGATAGGCGCGCACCAGCGCATCCTGCTCGGAGCGCTCCGCGGTGAGCACCGCGTCCTCGATCGCGGCGCGCAGGGTGGGGGCGTCGGCGAAGGGCCGGGCCTCCCAGGCGCGCTCGAGAGGCCAGGTGGCGCCGTTGAACAGGGAGCCGAAGGTCGCCACGAAGGTCTCGCGGTCCATGTCGTTCACCGCATCGATGCCGATCCGCTCGCCGGCAGCGGTGGTGGTGACCATCGAGCCGCGCTGGCCGCCGATGTGGAAGAACAGCAGGTTCAGCACGATCGCGCTGATCGCGCCGACGGTCACGCCGGAGGAGACGAACACCTGCGCCCAGGAGGGGAACACCCCCGCGATGTCCGGCTTGAAGCTGACCAGCATCGCCAGGCCCAGCGAGGTGCCGACGATGACGGAGTTGCGGTTGTCGGTGAGGTCCACCTTGGAGAGGGTCTGGATGCCCACCAGGGCCACTGAGGCGAACAGGGCGAGCGAGGCGCCGCCGAGCACCGGGGAGGGGATCGCGGCGACCACGGCTCCGGCCTTGGGCAGCACGCCGAGGATGATCATCAGCACGCCCGCTCCGGCGACCACCCAGCGGGACTTCACGCGGGTCAGGCGCACCAGCCCGATGTTCTGCGCGAAGCAGGTGTAGGGGAAGGAGTTCAGCACGCCGCCCAGCAGAGTGGAGAGGCCGTCGGCGCGGATCGCCTCGGAGATGTTCTTGGGGCGGATCCGCTTGCCCACGATCTCGCCCGCGGCGAAGACGTCGCCTGTGGTCTCCACCATCGTGATCAGCATGACGATGATCATCGAGATGATCGCGGTCGCCGAGAAGGTGGGGATGCCGAAGTAGAAGGGGGTGGTGACCCCGAAGGCAGACGCCTCGGTGACGCCGTTGAAGGAGGTGTCGCCCAGCAGCACGGCGACCAGGGTTCCGATGACCAGGCCCAGCAGGATCGCGATGGTGCCGAGGAAGCCGCGGAAGAACCGCTGCACCAGGACGATGATCGCGAGCGTGCCCAGCGCGTAGAGGATGTCGCGGGCGGCGGGGGTGCCCTCGGCGTAGTTGGTGATGTCCCCGGCGGAGACGCCCAGCAGGGTGATGCCCATCGTGGTCAGCACGGTGCCGATCACCACCGGCGGGAAGAAGCGCAGGATCTTCGCGAAGTAGGGGGCGACCAGGAAGGTGAACAGGCCCGCGACGATGATCGAGCCGTAGATCATCGGCAGCCCCTCGGCGCCGCCCTCGCCGCCGGTCGCGGCCAGGCCGATCGCGATGATCGGGCTCACCGCGGTGGTGGTCACGCCCTGGATGATCGGCAGGCGCACGCCCACCTTCCAGAAGCCGACGGACTGGATCAGCGTCGCGATGCCGCAGGTGAACAGGTCGGCATTGATCAGGTGGATCGTCTGCTCGGCCGTGAGGTTCAGGCCCGACGCGATCAGCAGCGGCACGATCACCGCGCCGGCGTAGAAGGCCAGGACGTGCTGGACCGACAGCACGGTGAGCTTCCCGGCGGGCGGCACCTGGTCGACGGGATGGGTGCGGGCTGCGGGGGCGCTCGGCGCGGCGGCGGTGGTCATCAGGATCCTTGAGGTCCGTCGAGAGTGGGAGTCTCGACGTGGGAGAGGAGGCGGGGCCGACGGGACGGCCGCGCACCAGAGTAGGCTCCTGCGCCGCTGCGGGCGCAGCGCGCCCGCGGGTGAGACGGGTGAGATCGGACAACGTGCGGGCGGAGCCGCTGGCAGCGGCTGAGCGCGGGTGGAGCCGCTGGCGGCGGCTGAGGAGAGCGGTGGCAGACCGCGTGGGTGAGATCGAAGGCAACGGGTGGCTTCTCCTGCGCGGGCGGGGTAGAAGGGTGCGGTGACGACTTCCCCGCCTCGCGACAGCGCCCCCCGCCCGGCCGACGCTCTTCAGGACGATGCCGCCCCGGCAGTGCCCGCCGCGACGGCCCGGGTCCCCGCGCGCACCACAGCCGTCGGCACCGTGCTCGCTGTGCTGGCCATCGCGACCATCGCACTGAACCTGCGCCCCGGCGCGACCGGCGTCGGCCCCCTGATGGAGAGCGTCGTGGGCGCTTATGGGCAGGGCGCCTTCGCCTCGGGGCTGCTGACCGCCCTGCCGTGCCTCGCCTTCGGCGTGCTGGGGCTGCTGGCGGTCCCGATCTCCCGCCGGGTGGGGCTGACCGGTGCGATCGTCGCCTCCTTCGTGCTGGTCGCGATCGGGCTGCTGCTGCGGCCCGTCTCCGAGCTGTTCTCGGTGTTCGTGGCGCTGTCGGTGCTGGGTCTGCTGGGACCCGCGCTCGGCAACGTGCTGGTGCCGGCATGGGTGAAGCTCCACGGCGGGGCACGCACGGTGGCGCTGATGACCCTGTACAGCGTGATGCTCGCGATCGGCGGCTCGCTCGGTGCCGCTCTCGCGGTGCCGCTCGCAGGAGGTGCGGCCGACGGCTGGCAGGACTCGCTGCGGTTCTGGGGGATCATCGTGGTGGTCCCGGTGGTGGTCTGGGCGATCGTCCTGACCCGCACCGGTCACGACTTCCCGCCGGCCCCGCCCCGTGGGGAGCTCAGCGGTTCGCTGCTGCGCTCGCCGACCGCGATCGCGCTGATGGTGACCTTTTCGATGCAGTCCTTGAATGCGTACACCCAGTTCGGGATGCTCCCGCAGATCCTCACCGACGCCGGTGTCACCCCTGCCCGCGCCGGGGTGCTCGTCGCCGTGATCGCAGGCTGGGGCCTGGTGGGCGGGCTCGTGATGCCGAGCGTGATCGCGAAGGTGCGCGGACTGCGCTGGATCGTGGGCGGCTTCGGTCTGCTCACCACGGCCGGCTACATCGGTCTGCTGCTGGCGCCCGGCGTGAGCCCGATGCTGTGGGCCTGCGTCCTGGGGATCGGCGGCTTCGTCTTCCCCACCGCGATCGCGCTGCTGCCCGCTCGCACCCGGAACCCGCTGGTCACGGCCCGGCTCTCCGGGATGGCCCAGCCCTATGGATACATCCTGGCCGCGCTCGGTCCGATCGTGGCCGGCGCACTGCTGGGAGCCACCGGCTCCTCGGACGCGGTGCTGTGGTTCCTCGCAGCGACCGGCCTGGTGATGGCGGTCTCGGGCTTCCGCGCGGCGCTCCCGCGGATGGTCGACGACGAGATCGCGGCCTGAGCGGGAGACCCCTGCCGACAGGCGGTTCCGTGGCAGGATGCTCCTATGAGCCTCGTCCGCACCCTGCGCATCCTGGCCTCCCAGCGGCCCTCCACGCCCTCGCGCGCCGTCGCCGCCCCGTCCCGGGTGGAGCGCCGTCGGCACGGACAGGTGCCCGTCACCTGGCTCGACCAGGAGCTCGCGGGGGCCGCAACCATCGTTCACCTCCATGGCGGCGGCTACCTGCGCGGTGAGAGCCCGCAGACCTGGAGCTGGCTCGAGGAGATCGCCCGACGCTCCGGCGCCGCGGGCGCGATGATCCACTACCGTCTGGCGCCGCGCCACCGCTACCCGGCCGCGATCGAGGACGTCCTCCACGCCCTCGACGGCATGGCCGAAGCAGCGATCCTGCGCCCCGGCCGCTGGGTCCTCTCGGGGGACGGCGCGGGCGCCGGACTCGCCCTCGCAGTCGCCCAGGTGCTCGCCGAGAGCACCCACGAGGCACCGGCCGCGCTTCTGCTCGAATCCCCCTGGGTCGATCTCAGCCGGGAGGAGCACGGGCTGGAGGAGCTGAGCACCGCAGCCCGCCTGTATGCGGGCGGGGTCCCGCGCACAGAGCCGCGCCTCAGCCCGCTGCTGGGAGGGCTGTCCGCCCTGCCCCCGGTGCACCTCGTCACGGGCTCTCACGACGAGCTGATCGCCGATGCCCGGAGGCTGGACAGTGCGCTCACCGCGGCCGGCGCCGAGCACGAGTACCTCGAGATCCCGGAGGCCTCCCACGCCGTCGCGATCCGCGGGGAGGGACCTGCCTCGCAGCGTGCCCGCCGGCTCCAGATCGCCGCGGTGCGCGGCGCGCTGGGGATGGACGGCGGCGCCGCTCACTGAGTTCACCGCCTGCGGTTACCCTGTGCCTCATGGCGCGAGGCGATCAGCGGGTCAGCCGCAGTGACGGCAGCGATGACAGCTGCAGCAGTGATGGCAGCAGCAGTGGCAGCAGCAGCGACAGCAGTCATCACAGCGAGAGCATGACCTGGACCGGCAGCCGCTCCGTGCTGGCAGAGATCCGTGACGCCCTGATCGTGCACTCCACGGCAGGAACCCTGCGGCTGGTGCTGCAGCAGCTCACGCTGCGAGACCAGGGACGCGCCGTCGGGAGCCACGAGGTGATCGACGGGATCATCGACGTGGACGGCAACTTGGTGGTGGTGCCGATCGGCGAGGCCGTGCGGGCCGATCCCGCAGCATCCGCAGCGCTCGATGCGGCCCTCGCACGCCTGCGCGCCGAGATCCTCGCGGAGCTCGGTGCTGCTCCGGACTCCCTCGAGGTGGTGATGGACGCCGACCGCACGCGCCGCGTCCGCATCGTGCGCTCGCTGGAGGTCTCACCCGCAGGGGTCGTCGGCCCGCCCCCGCACCCGGCGCTGCACGACGGCCGCCACCACATCGTGCACCACGCCCCCGCCCTCGACGAGCTGCGGGACCGGCTGGCCCCACCGCCGCCCGGGCTCCTGGCCCGCCTCCGGGCCGTCCTGGGCAGGGGAGCGCGTCGCGCCCGCTGAGCACTGGTCGTCGTCCGGCGGAGACCACGTCCCGCTGGTTGTCCTCGGCAGGAGCCGCGGTCAGGCGGTCGCTGCAGCCGGAGCGCTCATGCCGGCCGCGGTCGCGCCGGGCAGGCTGAGCCCGATCGCGTGCGCGAGCGTCACACCGAGGTCGGCCCATGACCCCTCGACGGTGCTCGCCGGCAGTCCCGGCCCGCAGGCGAGCACGACGGCGACGGCCGACGGGTCGCTGACCGTGCATGGGCCTGCGTAGTAGGGGTCGTCCCCCTCCACCAGCGAGCGATGCGTGGCGGAGAGCCCGAAGACTGTCCCGCGGTCTCCTTCGAGCACCGCGATCACATCGGTCTGATCGCTGGCTCCCACGCCGTCGTCCACCTGCCGCAGCGACAGCCGGCCATGCGCGCTGACCTCGCTGAGAGTGCTGAGCGCGCGGAGGGCGTCAGTGCGGGCCGCGGCACCCGCCTCGCGCCGTACATGCACCACCCCGCGGGGGCCGTCCGGCCAGACCAGCGCATCGACGTCCTCCAGGCGGTTCCCCTCGGCGCGGAGCAGGCCATGCGCCGCCAGCGTCGTGTTGGGATGGGCCAGGAGGGTGGTGGGGATCAGCGGCCGCCCCGGCACCAGGAGCACCCGATCCTCGGCAACGGGCGCGAAGGCGGTGAGGATCTGCTCGAGGACGTCGGCGGTGTCCAGCAGGGCACGCTGCGCCTGTGCCGTCCCGGGACCGAGGGTGCGGCGCGTGATCGCGAGCCCGGTCAGTCGTGCGGCGAGCAGATCGATGTGTCCGCGCTCGAGCGCCTCGGCGGCGATCTCGGCGACAAGATCGTCGGGAGGGACCTGGGAGAGCTGGACCCCGGCCTCGCGGCGGAGGGCGAGATGCTCCGCAACCATCCGCGACGAGCTGGTGGCCACCGCCATCTCCCAGCGAGTGCGATAGCGGTGCAGGTCCTCGACCAGGGGAAGGCAGAGATCGATCTCGGCGCCAGCGGTCGCGGGCCACTGCAGCGCCGCCGTCACCAGCCCTGCCGCATGCGCCTGCGTGAACAGGGTGGGCGCCGCCATCGAGCTCGCATACCAGGCGGAGCGGCTCTCGGGACGGTCCAGGGCGAAGGGCTCCGCGGTGGCGACCCCGGTGTGGGCGACGGATGCCCCCGTGATCAGGCTCGCGAGCGCCGGTGCGGGCTCGGAGGGTCCCCCCGGGCGGATCCGCAGCTCCGTCATCCCGGTGAGCACGGTCCGTGACAGCACTGGGAACCGGCTGTCGCCGTCAACGGGCGCGGCGGCGTCGCGGAGCATCTCGAGGTCGTTCTCATCGAGCCCGTCGACGGCGAGCAGCAGGGTGCGAGAGCGGCTCATGGGACACCTCCTCAGGTCCTCGACAGCAGTCCAGGAACCATAGGAGGGTCCTCTGGCCACGACACGAGGGCCCGGTGAGCACCGGGCCACCGCAAGATGAACAGCGTGTGCGAAGGCTCAGTCGCAGGTGACGTAGGTGAGATCGTCCCCGGCGAACAGCGGGGAATCCTGGTCCAGGAGGTCGTCGAGCGGGATGTGGGGAGAGGCGAGGACCTCCTCCTTGGTGGCCTTCTGCACCGCGCGGTGCAACTCGTCGTCGGCGAGCGCCGGGACCAGCAGTCCCTCCTGCTCGGCGATCCCGCAGCCATCGAGGCCGTGGATGGTCAGGCGGATCGCGGCATCGGCGACGCTGCCGTCCTCGGCGATCTGGGCGACGATCCCGAGGCGGTAGGCGAACAGCCCGACGGCACGGGTCGCGGTGTCGATGGCGGTCCAGGCGATGGTGGCTCCGAGGGCGAGGGCTGGGCCCTCCTCATGCTCGGTGCGGTGCCAGCCGGCGGCGAGCGCGGGGCGGCCGACGGTGCGGAACGGCTCGGCGAGCGCGATCGCATAGAAGAGACGGTTCCCGTCGTCCCAGGCCGTGCGCAGCCCGTCCCGCCAGAACTCGGGGGAGTTCTTCGCGATGTGGTCGTGCGCGGCCTCGTCGTCCAGGCCGCGCAGGTCCTCGGGCGCGAGATAGGCGGCGCTCACGAAAGTGGTGAGGAGGTCGCGAGCCGAGTCGAGGACGCTGTCGTCGGCGCTGAGATCGGCCCAGCCGTCCAGCTCCTCGGCCGCGCCCTGGATGCTCAGGCCACGCAGCTCCTGGGCGGAGCGCGCGTTCCATACGGCGGGGTCGAGCGAGGCGAGCGGGTCGCGGGCGATATCGGTGGAGGTGGGGACCGGCCGAGGGCCGCCGCAGCCGGTGGTCAGCAGGAGGGCGCCGGGGACGGTGAGCAGCGCGGCCAGAGAGCGTCGCCGCATGACCGGGGCCTCCTGGGCCTCCCGGGCCGTCATCTCAGCTCGGGGTCCGCGGGGTCGGCCCGGCCGCTGTCCGCATCGAGCCGCCGCCGGATGGTCGCCGCGGTCTCGCGATCGTGCCGGACCGCCTTGTCGACCAGCGGCTTGGTGCTGGTCTCGGGCTCCTCCGGCTGGACCACCAGCCAGACGACGACACCGAGAGTGAGCAGCAGGCAGAGGGCGATCAGGATCAGCAGCAGCGGCCACGAGAAGGGGACAGGGTCCCAGAAGGGGTCGCCGCCGAAGGCGATGACGCTCCCGGCGACGATGCTCACGAATGCCCCCTCGGATGCGATGCACGGGTCACGGGCGGGTGCCCCGGACCGCTGAGATCACTGCCAGCATAACGCCGCCCCGCTTTCTGACGTTATGCTGGAAATATTATGGCTGACGTTATTGTCGGGCGCTTCGCGCTCATCGACCTGATCGCGAAGGGCGGATCCGGGTCCGTCTGGCGTGCCTGGGACTCGAAGGCCCAGGAGCTCTGCGCTGCGAAGGTCCTGCGACAGCGCGACTCCGCGGACCTGATGCGCTTCGTGCGCGAGAAGGGCGTCAGCTTCGATCACCCGCACCTGCTCACCCCCTACGGCTGGGGCGCGGAGGACGAGCACGTGGTGATCGCGATGCCGCTGATCTCCGGGGGAACGCTCGAGTCCGTCGTGAAGAAGAAGGGCAAGCTCGGCGAACCCGCCGTGGTGGTGATCCTCGACCAGCTGCTGGACGGCCTTGCGCATGTGCACGCCGAGGGCTGGATCCACCGCGACGTGAAGCCCGCGAACATCATGTTCGAGGCGCGCGGACGTGCTCACCCCGCCTCCCGGCTCGCCGACTTCGGCATCGCGGTCCACGAGACCGACGTGCGCTTCACCCATGTGGGCATGGTCAACGGCACCCCCGGCTACATGGCGCCGGAGCTGTTCTCGATGGCGGAGCCGGCACCCTCCCATGACCTCTACGCCGCCGGGGTCGTCGCACTGGTCGCGCTCAATGGGTCGATCAAACTGCATGACGGCGCCTTCCGCCCCGATGAGCTGACCCAGCACCTGCGGGGCGTCACCCCGAAGCTCTCGGCCGTGATCCGTCGCCTGGTCGCTGCGCAGCCCGAGGATCGCTACCAGGACGCCGAGTCTGTGCGCCGCGATCTGCCGCGCGTCCCGCAGGGCTATCCGCTGGCGCATGCCGACGGCGCGCCGCTCGAGTTCATCGACACCCTGGACCCGATGCCGGAGAACGCCCCCGGCGCCGCGCGTCCCGAACGCCCAGCACCTCAGGTCGCTCCGTCCTCGCTCGAGGCGATCCGTGCCGGGCAGGTGCAGCAGGGCTTCAGCTCAGGCTCCCCCTCCCCGCAGACCGGTCCGCAGTGGGCGCAGCAGACCCCGCCGGGCACCCCGCCGCAGCAGGCGGGCAGATTCAATCCCCAGGGCTTCACCGCCACTCAGACCTCCACCGGGTTCACCGGCCAGAACGGGGCGCGCAACCGTGGCACCTTGATCGCGGTGGCGCTCGGGGCGGGGGCCGCGCTGGTGCTAGGCGTGATCGTCGCGGCTGTGCTGCTCATGGTCTTCAACGACAGCCCCGCCTCCGCATTCGGGGGGACGGCTGGTCCCGTCAGCAGCATCGATGCCTCCTTCGCCGAGGTCGAGCCGGGGCAGGAGTGCGTCGCCGAGGACGAGGGCATCATCGCGCTCACCGCCGACGGTGACTACCTCTCCTGCACCCTCGCCGCCGACGGCGAGGGCTACTCCTTCTCCTGAGACGCGCTCGCTGGTGCTGACGCCACCTCGCGAGTGCGCCGGAGTGCCTCTCGAGTACCCCGCGCGCGAAGGCTCGCTGGTGCTGACGCCTCCTCTGGAGTGCCTCTCGTGTTCCTCTCGTGTTCCTCGCGCGCGATCCCCTCTGAACTGTCGCTTGGCCGGTCCTTGTGCGACAGCTGAGAGGGGATGGCGGCCCGTGGGTGCCACGTAGATCGCCACGTAGGCCGCAGTGCAGGCTGAGGCTCAGGCCGCGACGGTCTTCAGCGGGCGGCGACCTTCAGCTCGCGACCGCTCTCAGCGGGCGGCGACGGCGATGGTGTCCAGCGACTGCAGCAGCGCCCCGCGCCGAGGATCCATCAGCAGGTCGATCCGCAGCGAGGGTGCGCCGTCGCCCCGGCCGGGCACCGTCCAGCGCAGCTGGGCACGGCTGAGCACCTGGGCGTCCTGGACGCGGAGCTGCTCGAGCCTCCCCATCTCGACCCCGGAGGCTGTGAGCGCGGCGCTGAAGCGGCGTCGGCGTTCCTCGCGGGGAACGTCGAGGTCCATGTTGTCCGCGAACCAGGCCTCGGCCACGGTGTCATCGTCCGTGCACAGCCACCGCAGCGCCGCGTCGGCCGCCTCGAGGGTGCGGGCGGCGGCCTGCACCGGGCGCCGGGCCAGCAGCCTGGGGACCTCCTGCTGGAGGAGGCGCAGCGTCTGCATCGACAGGGGAGTCGCCGGGGCGTACTTCGAGTTCGCCAGCGCCACCACCCCCACCCCGGAGTCACGGTGCCAGACCATGAAGGAGCCGTACCCGGGGTAGCCGCCCGAATGGGAGATGACCTGCCCGAGGTCCGGGAAGTCCTCGACCACCAGGCCGAATCCGTAACCGCGCACCCGGTCGAAGCCGGGCGAGAGGGCGGCAGAGGCGGCAGGGCCGGCGGCGCCGGTACTCGTGGGGGTGGCGGCGGTGCCGGGTGCGGCGGCAGTGCCGGTGACGGCGGGCGTGACAGCGGAGGTGCCGCGGACGGCGGGATGTGCCGGGAGCGCCTGGTGGCGGTACAGCTGCTGCATCTCGCGCCGGGAGGCGGTGGCCAGCGGGCCGGTCGAGCGCTGCGCGGCGTCGGGGGCGTCGGCCGCGGCGAGGAAGCGCACCCAGGCGGCCACGTCATCCACAGTGGAGAACAGCCCGGCCATCGCTCCGTACACGCCGGGGGAGTCCAGCGGCACGGGCTCGAAGCGGCTGGCGTCGGTGCGATCGGCCAGGCGGTGCCCGGTGGCCAGCTGCGCGGTGTCGATCTCGGCTTCCGACCAGCCGGTGGCGCCCAGGCGGAGCGGCTCGAGGAAGCGGCGCCGGATCTCGTGGGTGTAGTCGCTGCCGGTGATCTCGTCGATCACCCTGCCGAGCAGCGCGTACCCGGTGTTGGAGTACTCGAAGCCGGTGCTGGGACGGTGCACGTGTCCGAGCCCGCCCCGCAGCATGGCCGCGAACTCCTCCCGGGTCATCGCCTCCTGGCGGTCACCCCAGGGATTGTCGGTCACCAGCCCAGCGCTCATGGTGAGCAGCTCGCGCAGGGTGGGTTCGCGGTCGTCGGCAGCGAGGTCGAAGGCTCCGGCGGCTTCGGGGACATAGGCGGAGACGGGATCCTCCAGGCGCAGCCGGCCCTCGTCCCGCAGGGCGAGGATGGTCGCGGCGGTGAAGGACTTCGTCATCGAGGCGATGCGGGAGACGGTCCCTCGTTCCATCGGCCCGGAGCCGGCGGCCTGCACGCCGCCGGTGAGCTCCCGCGCTCCGGCGGCGCCGTGGGCGAGCACCGCCTGCTGGTGGCCGTGGCCGCCGATGATCGCCCAGGTCACTCCCGCAGTGCGGTGCTGGATGACGGCATCGTCGAACAGCGCGGCGACGGCGGTGGTCACGGAATCGGGCAGAGCAGGGGCGCTGTGGCTGGTCTCAAGCATGGCTCTCACTCTAAAGGCTGGGGAGGGGTCTCTTCGGCGCCCGTGCAGCTACTTCCGGCGCCCGTGTAGAAGCTGTGGATCACTGCGGCGACCTCCTCGCCGAGCACCTCGGCCAGAGGCGCGGGATCGGTGCGCGAGGGATCGAAGGGGGCTCGAGGGGAAGGCGCTGCCGCTGCACCGACGGCATCCGCGCTGACGGCATCGGGTGCGCCATCCGAGGGCTCCGCACCTGCGGGCGAACCCGTCTGGCCGGCGGCGTTCGTCCCCTCGGACGGGCCCGGCGTCCCTGCAGCGCCCGTCGGTTCCCCGCCGCTCGCCGTGGGCACCAGGTCCTCGAGGGTGAGCCCGCGCAGGGTCAGCAGCAGCACCGGGTGCTCGTCGACCGCCTCGACCAGCACGTACAGCAGCGCGGCCACGTGCCGGCAGGGCCCGGGCCAGTCCAGGCACGAGCAGTCATGGGAGAGCTCGGCGGCACTCCGCGGGAGCAACGACACCTCGGACCGCGCCAGCTCTGCCTCGACCTCCTGCGGGTAGCTCCCGCCGGCCATCCGGGCCGGGAGCTCGGGACGAGCCCTTGCGACCTGCAGGAACGCCTGTCGGTCACCCTCCCGGAAGGCGGGCAGCTCGAGGCGTGCCTGGTACAGCTCGCCGTCGGCGTCCAGCACGTCGCCGCGAGCGACCCCCACGGCGACATCCAGCCACTGCACCCCTCCGGCGCGGGCGTCGGCCTTGCCCCGGCCCACCCTCGCAGCACCCAGCAGATCCTCCGCCCCCTGGCGCAGGGCGACGGCATGCCAGCCCTTGCCGATGGGGCCACGGCGCGAGATCAGCTCGATGCTCACAGCCCGTCCTCTTCGTCCTCGAGGGAGAGCAGGTCGAACAGGCGATCGTTGTCGAGGGAGGCCAGCCAGTCCTCGCCGGGGCCGACGGTCAGCTCCGCGAGCGACTGCTTGTCCTGGAGCACGGTGTCGATCTTCTCCTCGACGGTCCCGGCGCTGACCAGCTTGCTCACCGTCACGTCCCGGCGCTGGCCGATGCGGAAGGCACGGTCGGTGGCCTGGTTCTCCACGGCGGGGTTCCACCAGCGATCCAGGTGCACCACGTGGTTCGCGGCGGTGAGGGTCAGGCCGGTGCCGCCGGCGCGGAGGCTCAGCAGCATCAGCCCGGGCCGGTCGCGGTGCTCCTGGAACTCGGCGACCATCTGATCCCGATCCCGCTTGGAGACCCCGCCATGCAGGAAGGGCGCCGACGACACCCCCAGCTCCGCGAACTTCTCCTCCCAATACGGCACCAGCAGGTGCCCGAAGGTCGTGAACTGGGTGAACAGCAGCACCTTCTCGCCCTTCTCGAAGGCGGCGCCCAGCAGGTCGTCCACCAGCTCGAGCTTGCCCGAGCGATGCTCGCCGTCGCGCACCAGCGGGGACCCGTCGCCCAGGTAGTGGGTGGGGTGGTTGCACACCTGCTTGAGACGGGTGATGGCGGAGACCACCAGGGTGCGGCGGTTCTTCTCCTCGGCGCCGTCGATCTGGACCATCAGATCCTGCACGATCGCCTCGTACAGCCCGGCCTGCTCCGGGGTCAGGTTCACCACCCGCGTCAGCTCGATCTTCTCCGGCAGGTCCTTGATGATCGAGCGGTCCGTCTTCAGCCGTCGCTGGATGAACGGGGAGGTGACGAGCTTGAGGCGGCTGATCGCGGCACCGTCCCCCTCCTCCTCGATCGGGGTCGCTATCCGATCCTGGAAACTCTTCGCGCTCCCCAGCAGCCCGGGATTCACGACCTCCATCAGGGAGTGGAGGTCCGCCAGCCGGTTCTCGACCGGGGTGCCGGTCAGGGCCAGCCGGTGCGGGGCCTGCAGCGAGCGAGCGGCCCGGGTGACCTGGGTGGCGGGGGTCTTGACGTGCTGGGCCTCATCGAACACCAGGCGATGCCAGGGCACGGCGGAGAGCACCCGCAGGTCGCGGGCGAGCAGCGAATAGGTGGTGACCACCAGGTCGAGGTCCGCGGCACCCTTCACGAACGCCTCGTCCCGCAGTCGGTCACCGCCGTGATGGACGTGCACCTTCAGCTGCGGGGCGAAGGTCGCGGCCTCGCGCTGCCAGGCCCCCACCACGGACATCGGGCACACCAACAGGGTGGGACCCACGGGCTGAGGGCCCGCTATGTGGGGGCCCGCTGGGTGCAGGACTCCAGGATGAAGGGCTGCAGGCTGGGGGATTGCAGGCTGGGTGCCTGAGGCCTGCGGGGGGACCTGACCGGGCAGCCCTTCCCGTTCCCGGCACAGCAGCGCGAGCACCTGCATCGTCTTGCCGAGCCCCATGTCGTCGGCGAGGATCCCGCCGAGGCCCTGCTGGTCCAGGGCCCACAGCCAGTTCAGCCCGTCGAGCTGATAGAGCCGCAGCGTGGCCCGCAGCGAGCGCGGCTGTGGATAGTGCGGCGCGCCGCCACCGCCCGGCATCAGCCGTGCCAGGCCGTGGCTGCCCCCTGAGACGAGTGCGGAGACCCCGAAGTCGACGTCCGCCGCATCGGGGGAGAGGATCAGGGAGAACATCTCCAGCCAGGGGGCGCGGCCCACGACCTCTGCCGGGACCGGAGCGGGTGGCAGCGGGGCGGCGACGTGGCCACCGCGGACCGGTGGGGGGACCACCTGCTTCCGCTTCTCGCGGGTGCGGCCCGCGAAGGTGTCGAGGAACTTCTCCGCGGCGCGCAGGGTGGTCGCATCCAGGCGCACCCATTGGCCGCGCAGCTGCACGAGCTCGGACTGCGCCTCCCGGATCTGCTCCATCTCCATCTCGGTCAGCTCGGTCTCTCCCACGGCGACCCGCCAGCGGAAGGAGACCATCGCTCCGAGCCCCACTCCGGAGCCCTTGCGCTCGCCAGGCTCCTCCTCGACCTCCTGCGGGCGCAGCGTCGTCTTCTGCTTCGTCCAGTCGCGGGGCAGCAGCACCGTCACCCCGGCCTCCTCGAGGGAGGGGGTGTCACCGGAGAGGAACTCCGAGGCCTCGGCGGTGGTCAGCAGCCAGTCCACGCCGGTGTCATCCACGGCGGCGCCGCGCACGGTGGGGGCCAGTCGCATCACCGCGGCGGAGGCTTCGGCGGCGCCTGCGCTGCTCAGATCGCCCACCGCACGCAGATCGGCGACCGGATGCACGGTCCCGTCGGGCTCCCGCAGGCAGGTCTGCAGCGGCCAGGCGGTGCCCAGGGGCGGCTCGAACAGCCGTACCACCAGTTCGCTGTCCCCGGAGCTGAGCTTCACTCCCGGGCGGCCGGAGTCCACGAGGGTGTCGAAGGCGGCGGTGATCCGGCGCTGGGTGGGCAGGTCTGCACGCAGCTCGCCCTCGTCGGCCAGCGCCCACAGCACTCCGTGCTTGTCTGCGGCCGGGGGCGGGACGCGGTGCAGGTGTGCGGCGAAGGCATGCCGTGCGTGCCCGTCGACCAGGGCGTGCAGCATCCGGGGCGCATCGCGGTCGGGGGCGCGCCACTGCATCACCGGGCGTCCGTAGCGTTCCTCGGCCCGTGCCCGCAGATGGCGCTGCTCCACCAGGGCCTGGGCGCGAATGTCCAGCACGATCGCGGCCACCAGATCGGGCATCGCGATCAGCTCGTCCGCGAGCCGGGCGGCAGCGCCATCGCTGATCAGGGACGCGAGGTGGTCGGTGAAATCCTCCCCGAACCGCTCTTCGAGCAGCGTGGACGCCCCGCCCACCAGCGCGGTCAGCGCCGCACCGTCGAGTGCCAGGGCGGGCACCCGGCGGTCGCCGTCGCGGCCGGGGATCCGCACCCGGTGGCGCAGCAGGTCGGGGGCGTCGGCCAGGGCCTCGGCGATCACCGGCGGGGCATCGCTGCGCAGGGCGGAGAGATCCTCGAGCGCGCGCGATCGGCCCGGCCCGGTCTGCTCTCGCACCCACAGCGCAGGGCCCAGGTCGTCATCGACGACGAGGTGCAGGCGGCGAACAGGCATGACCTCAGACTATGCGGCGGGGCGGACAGTCGCCGGGCCGGGCGCCCGACTGTGGACGAACGCTCAGAGCCCGTCGATGATCAGCGCCGTCGCGTCGAGCCAGGCTTCCTTCGTCTTGGCGGAGACCCGGGGCCAGTCCAGATGGGAGCCGTCCACGAACTGCTGCTCATAGGGCACCTCGGTGACCGCGCGGGTATGGGCGCCGAAGTGGGCGAGCAGGCGGCTGCGCAGAGTCGGATCGAACTTCCCCTTGGAGGAGTGGGACAGGATCGTGACCGCATGGTCGACCTGCTCCGCGAGGCCGGTCGCCCGCAGCTCATCGATCATCCACGCCGCGGCGTTGAAGGTGTCCTCGCGCACGGTCGAGACGATGACCAGCTGGTCTGCGCTCTTGACCGCTGCGAGCCAGTTCGAGGCGCGCACGTTGTTGCCGGTGTCGATGACCTTGATCCGGTAGAACCGGGAGAGGGCGTCGTTGAGGTCGGCGAAGGCGGTCTCGTCGATCGAGGCGGCCGAGCCCGGATCCTCGTCGGAGGCGAGGATGTCGAACCGCATCTCGCCCTGGGGACGCACATACGGATCGAGGTCCGCATTGCTCGCCGCGGGGGCGCGCAGGGTCTCGATGTCGTGGAGCAGATCCACAGCGGTGCGGTGGTGGTCCGTGGGGATGCCCCGCCAGCCCAAGGTGCCGCGGGTCTCGTTGTTGTCCCAGGCCAGCACGTTTCCGCCACGAGTCACGCCGAGGGTCGCCGCGACCATCAGTGACGCGGTGGTCTTGTGGGCGCCGCCCTTGAGGTTCACCACCGCGATGTTCCGCGGGCCCTCGAGCGGCCGACGGATCCGCTCCAGACGCTCGGTCTCCATCCGCTCACGACGGTTCGGCCGCGGGGAGATCACACCGCCGGTGAGACGGGTGATGAAGCCCGGCACCCCGCGGGTGGCCTTGACCTTCTCGCGCTTGGAGGTCGAGGACTGCAGGTCCTGGAGTGTGGGCCGGTGGGCGTCCTTCTCTGGAACGGTCCGGGCTGGCAGCGGACGCTTCCGAGCCGTCTCCTGCGCGGTCCGCGACGCGGGACGAGAGGACGGTGCCGGTGACGCCGACGATGCGGACGATGCGGACGCCGCCGAAGGAACCGACGGGGCTGACAGAGCCGACCGGGCAGACGGTGCAGACATCGCCGACGGGGCAGACGGTGCAGACATCGCCGACGGGGCCGATGAAGCAGACATCGCCGACGGGGCCGACGGGGCCGATAGGGCTGACGGCGCAGACGCGGCAGAGGACGCCGAGACGGCAGAGGTGGCCGACGGGCCGGAACCGGCTGAGGCGGCGAGCGATGCCGAGGTGCCGGATACGGCGGAGACGCCCGACGGGCCCGAACCGCCCCGGGCAGCGGGCAGCGTCGACGGAGGCATCGCGGCAGCCCGACGGCGGCGGGCCCCGTGCGGGCGCACCGTGGGCAGCTCCCCGGTCGCCGGCGAGCCGATCGCGGCATGCTCACCGGTAGCTGGCGAGCCGATCGCCGCATGCTCACCGGTGACCGGACCGCGGAGCGCCGCCTGGTCGATGCTGCTGAGGTCCGCGGTGTCATCGGTGGGTGGGGCGATCAGCGGATCGTCGATCCCGGGGCCGTACAGCGGGCGGTCGTCCGCCTCGCGGCCGGTGATCCGTCCCGTCGGCTCCACCAGCAGGTGGTGACGAACATGCGGCTCGACGATCACCACGGCGATGTCCTGCCCGGTCGCCTTCGCGGAGGTGATGAAGGCCTGCTTCACCCGGTCCCGGATCTCCGGCAGGTCAGCGCCGGAGACCTCGACGGTCTCGTCGGCGAGGTGCACGGTGGCAGTCGTATCGGAGGTGATCCGCGCCTGCGCGATCATCTGGGTTCCTTCCGCGTACTGAGCGCCGCCGCGTCCGAGGACGGGCGGCTTGGTTCGGGACCACTCTACGGGCGCACGGCCGGGTGCTCCCCCTGTTGCTCACCTACAGTGGCGGCGTGCACACCACATTGCTCAGCGATCCCGCGATCCCCGGGATGGATGAGGACGCCGGCGGGGTGCTCGGCGAGGTCGCGGTGCTGCTCGACGGAGCCGGAGTGCCGCGGCGCTTCCGAGCCGGTTGCAGCCATTCGGTCAGCTGGTTCTCCCATGCCCTGGCCGCGCGTCTGCTCGGGCACGCCCAGGATCCGACGGTTCCGCTCCGGACCGCGCTGGCCCGCGCGATCGAGGACGTGGGCGCGCTGCACCAGGCCACCTGTGACCTCGATCGTGGCGGACCCTCGGCGACCGTGGTCGCAGTGCGACGCACCGAGGAGCGGCTGGAGCATCTGGTGCTCTGTGACTCCTCGTTGCTGCTGCACGGCCCCGGCGGCGACGTCATGCGGGTGACGGACACCAGGGTCGAAGAGGTGGTGCGCTCCGAACGGACCGCCGACGCGATCGAAGCGCGACGCAACAGGCCGGGCGGCTTCTGGGTGGCTCGGCATGAGCCCGAGGCGGCCGACGAGGCGATCGAGGGAAGCAGCCCGCTCGCACAGTGGCAGAGGGCGCATCTGGTCTCGGACGGAGTCACCCGTGCCGTGGACCTGCTGGGGCTGCACAACGACGCCTCGCTCGCCGCCTCTCTGGCGAAGGACCCGCAGGCGCTGCTGCGCCAGCTGCGC
This sequence comes from Brachybacterium sp. AOP29-B2-41, assembly GCF_052378395.1. Classification (NCBI taxonomy): domain Bacteria; kingdom Bacillati; phylum Actinomycetota; class Actinomycetes; order Micrococcales; family Dermabacteraceae; genus Brachybacterium; species Brachybacterium sp. AOP29-B2-41. The sequence continues at coordinate 65,629 of NZ_JBQSXR010000006.1, read as the reverse complement.
GCCGCAGAAGCGGGGCTGGCCCCGGCTCGCCGTCCCCGGAAGCTGCACGATGATGCGACCGTCCTCACACTTTGCCTGACCGGCCCGTGAGGACGCTCCTGAAGCTGGGAACTCCCCGGGTGTCGACCATCCGTTCAGGCCTCGGGCGCGTGGTCTGCAGCACTTCGTGAGGTGGCGGGGAACCGTCCTCCAGCCTGGCGATTTGCCCGGTTCATGACGCGCCCTTGAAGCGCGGGACACCGAGGAATACCTTTGCCGAACCTGCATGTCACCTGCAAGAACACTCAGTGCTGCCGCGTTTACAGAGGCCGCTTGAAGGCCTATGCTCAGGAGCACGACGGGAACGCCAGGAAGGGCTCCCGCTCGGCGGCCAGGGGGTGGCGCCCATCCCCGATTCGGCTGATACTCTTCCGAGAGTCGGAAGACGTTGAAAATTTTATAGATGTGCCGTTCCTCAAGACCCCCCTCATGGGGAGCGGCCAGACGGGCATCAATGCCAGGTTCCCCCACCTATGGCAGCCCGTCCGCCTGTTCGCCCGCACCCACCCCTGACGGACGACAGGCCTGACGAGCGGTCCGCGAGCCCCCGACATTGTCGGTTGAGTGCTCCGGGCCGCTCGTCGCTTTTTGCGTCAGACCCAGCCTGTGCCGCAGATGCCCTTCTCATATCCTGCCCAGCGCCCAGTCTGCTGTGGAGCTCGCCGCGGATCTCGTGTCGCGCTCACCGCGGATCCCGGTCGCGTCCGAGCCACAATCGGTGCAGGTGTGGCTCGGACGCGACCGAAATCGTCAGGCGACTGCTCAGGCTGCGCCTGGTGGCTGCGCTCCTGTCGCTCGCGAGCTCGCAATGCGTCGCTCAGGCTGCGCCTGTTGGCTGGCTCCTGTCGCTCGCGAGCTCGCAATGCGTCGCTCAGGCTGCGCCTGTTGGCTGGCTCCTATCGCTCGCAAGCTCGCAATACGTCGCTCAGCCGAGGATCGCGACGTCGCTGCCCGGATCGAGCCGGTAGCCGGCTCCGCGGACCGTCGAGATCAGGCGACGGTAGCGGCCGAGCTTGGTGCGCACCCGACGTACATGCACGTCGACCGTGCGCTCGCCGGTCTCCTCGGGGGCATCGACCCAGACCGTCTCCATGAGCTCCGTGCGGGAGATGGTGCGGCGGGCGTTCTGCGCGAGCTGGGCCAGCAGCTCGAACTCCTTGTACGTGAAGTCCACGTCGTGGCCGTCGATCCGCACCCGGCGCCCGAACAGGTCGATCACCAGGCTGTCCTCCGGCGCGGCCGAGGGGCTCGACGGGCTGACCGCGGTGGCCTGCAGGGTGCGCCGACGCACCGCCTCGGCATCCCGGCGGGCGGGAGCGTTCGGCGAGACGATGCCCGTGCGGCGCGGACGCAGCGGGCTGACCGCGGCGACCCCCTGGCTGCGGGGCGGCAGCGCGCGGGAGCCCGTACGGCCCGCAGCGGCGAAGGAGTTCGGGCTGTTCACCGCGACGGTGGTGCGACCGTCGCGGGCTGCGACCAGGCGCTGAGCCCGGGTGCGCAGCTCATCGGCGATCAGGGCGGTCTCGACGTCGCCGGTGCCTGCGGGCAGGGTGACGGACACGGTGATGGTGACCGCATCCTCCGCGGCCCTGGGGCGCGGGGCGGTGCCACCGACCCGGTACAGGGGGCGCGGGGCGGCGAAGCGGAGGTCGGTGTGGTGAGTGGGGCGATCCAGGGTGATGGTCATGATGCGAGTTCTCCGAGGTGCGGCGCGGTGAGCGCGGCGGCTGGTGGACCCGGGATCCCTGGAGATCGACGCCCTCACGCGGATCGTTCAGGGGGTGTGCTCCCGGTAGCACCTGGAGCCCGCGCCTTCCGGCCGGCTCCTGTCAGCCGACCCTGGAGGTGTCTTGAGCTCTAGAGGCTCGGCTGACGATGCATCATCGGCATCATCATCATGAACATCATCGAGCGCATCGCGGAGCTGACCACCCGGTGGGTGGTCTCGCGGAATGCGGCGATCGAGGTCATAGGAGGAGCATGCCCCGCCCCACCCCGGAGAGCAAGAGGGTGTTCACAGTGTGGAACGGCGTCGCCGCGGGACGTCACACGGCGTCACCCGCCGTCACCTGCCGTCATGCGACGTCACCTGCCGCCACCGGTGGCCACGGAAGCGCGCGACGCGCGGGGGCGTCCGTGGGCAAACAGGCCCATAGTGGGAGAGGTGCTGCGCAGGCGTCCCCTGCATGCTCGGGCGCCGGAACGCCCCGACGCACTGCGCGCCCCCACCGGAGGGCGGGGGCGCGCAGATCGTGCGACGTGCTGCGGGGCGGTGAGGTCAGTCGACGACGCCGAAGAGGCGGTCTCCCGCATCGCCGAGGCCCGGCACGATGTAGCCCTTCTCGTCGAGCTTCTCATCGATGGCGGCGGTGACGATGGTGAGGTCGATCGAGGGATCGATCTGCTCCTCCATCGCCTTGAGCCCTTCGGGGGCGGCCAGCAGGGTCACGCAGGTGATGTCGCGGGCGCCGCGCTCGTGGAGGTACTCGCAGGTGGCGATGAGGGTATGGCCGGTGGCGAGCATCGGGTCCAGCACGAAGCACTGGCGCCCGGTGAGGTCGTCGGGCAGACGGTTCGCGTACGTGGTGACCTCGAGGGTCTCGTCGTTGCGCAGCATGCCGAGGAAGCCCACCTCGGCGGTGGGGAGCAGGCGGGTGAGGCCGTCGAGCATGCCGAGGCCGGCGCGCAGGATCGGCACCACCATCGGCTTGGGGTTGGTGAGCCGGGTGCCGGTCATCGTGGTCACCGGGGTCTCGATCTGCACCGGGGCGACGGCGACGTTCCGGGTCGCCTCATAGGCGAGCAGGGTCACCAGCTCATCGGCGAGCTGCCGGAACACGGAGGAGTGGGTGGCGCGATTGCGCAGCACCGACAGCTTGTGGGCGACGAGCGGATGGTCGATCTCGAGAACGCGCATGAGGCGAATCTACCGGAGCGCCGCGGCGCGCATGCGCGTTCCGCCCCCGCGAGAGGGGTGAGCCAGGCCTCCTCGTGACGAACTGGTGCGGAACCACGAGGTCGAGAACCCGGACGACGGCCAGCCCCCGGGAGCGCCGGGCAGGGATACTCGTCCCCATGACCCGACCCGAGCACCTCTACTACACCGCGGTCACCCTCGACGGATTCCTCGCCGATGAGCACGACGGACTCGACTGGCTGCTCTCCCAGCCCCTCGAGCAGGGGAGCCTGCTGGACTACGACACCTTCTACGCCCGGGTGGGCGCGCTGGTGATGGGGCGGAGCACTTATCAGTGGATCCTGGACCACCCCGCCGAGCAGTTCGCGGACACCGACGGCTGGCCGTACGACAAGCCGACCTTCGTCTTCTCCCATCGCGACCTCGAGCCCGCCGCGGAGACGGTCCGCATCGTCTCGGGCAGCCCGCAGTCACACCATGAGCGGATCGCGGCCGCCGCCGGGGACGGCGCCGTGTGGATCGTCGGGGGAGGTTCTCTGGCCGCCGAGTTCGCGCGGACCGGGCTGCTCGACGAGGTGCTGGTCTCGATCGCGCCGGTGACTCTCGGATCCGGGAAGCCGCTGCTGGACGGCGCGTTCGACCTGGAGCTGCTCGAGCACGGCACCAACGGAGCCTTCCTCGAGGCCCGCTACCGGGTGGTGGGCGAGCGTCCCTGAGGCGCGCGCGACAATGGACCCATGACCGATGACGAGCTGATGGGCCTGGCGATCGACGAGGCCCGAGCGGCCGCCGACCGCGAACCGGCCGACGTCCCGATCGGCGCCGTCGTCGTCGGCCCCGACGGCGAGGTGCTCGCCACCGCCGGCAACCGCCGCGAGGCCGACGAGGACCCCACCGCCCACGCCGAGATCCTCGCGCTGCGCCGCGCGGCAGAAGTGACCGGCCGCTGGAACCTCACCGGCTGCACGCTCGTGGTCACCCTCGAGCCGTGCACCATGTGCGCCGGGGCGATCGTGCTGGCCCGGACGCACCGAGTGGTGGTCGGCGCCATGGATCCCAAGGCGGGCGCGGCCGGGTCCCTCTATGACCTGGTGCGCGAGCCTCGGCTGAACCATCGGGTCGAGCTCACCACCGGGGTGCGCGGCCAGGAATGCGGGGACCTGCTGCGGGACTTCTTCCGGGCGCGGCGGAAGCGGGCCGCGGGAGGACAGCCTGATCCGATCGTCTGATCTGGAGGACCGGATCGCTTCCTGGTGACTTTCAGCTCCGCGACGTCGCCGTCGGTCGAGGCGGGCTGTTCGATCGTGCCACAGGAGCTCGGACGATCTGTCCAGCCTGTGGGCTTGGAATCTCGCCATTCGAACGCCGCTACTACACTGGCGCCGATATCGAGCAGGTCGAGGAGCAGTCATGAATGCACGCTTGCCGTCATCGGCCGTGGTCGCCGAGGACGTCTCGAAGGTCTTCTTCTCCGGGCAGGATCCGGTGTGGGCCCTCGAGGACTTCTCGCTGACCCTCGACCCGGGGTCCTTCACCTGCATCGTCGGCCCCTCCGGCTGCGGGAAGTCCACCTTCCTGCGGATCCTCGGCGGGCTCGAGGAGCGCACCGTGGGCACGGTGACGATGCCCGATGAAGGGCAGCGGATCCCTGCGGCGTTCGTGTTCCAGGAGCACGGCGTCTTCCCCTGGATGACGGTGCTGGACAACATCGGATTCGGCCTGCGGATGAGCGGGATCGGCAAGGCGGAGCGCACCGGCATCGCCCGCGACTGGCTCAGCAGGGTGCGGCTGGACGACTTCGCCGACGCCTACCCCCACCAGCTCTCCGGTGGCATGCGCCAGCGCGTCGCGATCGCCAGGGCCTTCGCCACCGGCTCCCCGCTGCTGCTGATGGATGAGCCGCTCGGTGCGCTCGACGCCCAGACCCGCATGCTCATGCAGGAGGAGCTCATCGCCCTGTGGGAGCAGGAGCGCAAGACGGTCCTGATGGTCACGCATGACATCGATGAGGCGATCATCCTCTCCGACCGCGTGATCGTGATGTCCGGCCGTCCCGGCACCCTGCGCGAGGACATCACCGTCCCCTTCGATCGCCCCCGCTCCTTCGACATCGAGCGCAGCCCCGAGTTCAGCGAGCTGCGCTCCCGCATCTGGAACCTGCTGCGCGAGGATGCGCGCACCGCCGAGGAGACCGCATGAGCGCCACCGATACCCCTGTGCGCGGCGATCGAGAGCAGCGCACCCTGGTCGCCGCCACGGCGCAGCGCGCCCGCGAGCGCACCCTGGCCACCCGTGATCTGGTGCTGTCGATCATCACTCCGATCCTGCTGCTGGTGCTGTGGGAGCTCAGCGCGCGCGGCCAGGTCATCGACCCGCGCTTCTTCCCGCCGCCCACGCAGATCGTCACCGCCGGGTACGAGATGCTCCTCGACGGCGAGCTGTGGATGCACACCGCCCCCACCCTGATGCGACTGTTCGTGGGCGGTGGTCTCGGGGCGCTCGCCGGGATCGTGGTGGGCCTGCTGATGGGCTCTTCACGCGCGCTGAACGCCGCGCTCGGCCCGCTCTTCTCGGCCCTCTACCCGCTGCCGAAGATCGCGATCTTCCCGATCCTGCTGATGATCTTCGGCCCCACCGAGACGCCGAAGATCATCGCGGTCTTCATCACCACCTTCTTCATCATGCAGATCAACACCGTCTCCGGCGTGTGGGCGATCGACCGCAAGCTGCTCGAGGCGGGTGCCGCCTATGGCGCGCGGGGCTTCGACCGGTTCCGCTTCGTGGTCCTGCCCGGCGCGATGCCCTTCGTGTTCTCCGGGCTGAAGACCGCCACCGGCACCGCCGTGGTGGTGGTCACCGCGGTCGAGTTCACGGGCGCGACCACCACCGGGCTCGGCTACCTGATCTGGAACTCCTGGCAGCTGTTCATCCCCGAGAAGCTCTACGTGGGCCTGGTGGTCATCGGCGTCATCGGCGCGACCGTCACCACCGTGCTCAGTCGTTCCGAGAAGCTGCTGCTGCCCTGGCGCCGCGAGCGCTGAGCGGCACCCCACCCGAAGATCCCGCACACCCGAAGACCCCGCGCTTCCGAGGACCTCACCGGAAGAGCCACCCGAAGACCTCACCCGAAGACCCCTGCATAGGAGCACGTCATGCGTCGTCGTACCCTTCTCTCCCTCGCCTCCGCGACCGCCGTGGGAGGGGCCCTGGCCGCCTGCGGCTCCGCCGTCACCGGTGAGGATCCCGCTGCCGGCGGCGAGGCCGGCTCCGGCTCCGGCGCCGTGCGCGTGGGCCACCTGCCCTCGGCGCTGTTCGCCCCGCTGTACGTGGCTGACGCGATGGGCTACTTCGAGGAGGAGGGCATCACCCTCGAGCTCACCCCGCTGAAGTCCGGGCAGGACGGCATTCCGATGCTCTCGAACAACCAGCTCGACGTGATGGTCGCGGGCGTCAGCGCCGGCATGTTCAACGCGCTCGAGCAGGGACTCGCCTTCAAGGTCGTCGGCTCGATGGGCATCTCTCCGGGCGACCCCGAGAACTCGCCCACCGCTCTCGAGGTCCGCCAGGAGCTCATCGACGACGGCTCGGTCACCTCCGTCGCGGATCTCAAGGGTCGCACCATCGGCGTCGCCGGCGGCCCCGGCGCGACCGGCGGCTACCTGCTCGCGGCCATGCTCGAGGAGGGCGGCCTGACCCTGGCCGACGTGGAGATCTCCAACCTCTCCACCCCCGATCAGGAGCCCGCCATCACCAACGGCTCGATCGACGCGGCGACCCCCTCGGCGCCCTTCTCCACCTCGATGGAGGAGGCGGGCGTGGCCTCCCCGATCGCTGTCCCCAAGCAGGGCACCACCGGCACCGGCGTGATCTACTCGGAGACCTTCGTGGGCGCGGAGCTCGCCCAGGGCTTCTTCACCGCGCTGGCCAAGGGTGCCCAGGAGCTCTCGGAGGACGGCGTGCAGACCGATGAGGTCTACCAGATCCTCGCCGACACCCTCGGCCAGGAGATCGACGTGCTCAAGGCCTCGCCGATGTACACCTACCTGCCCGACCTCGCCCCGCAGCCCGAACAGCTCGAGGCGATGCAGGCGGCGTGGATCCAGGCGGAGCAGATCACCTACACCGAGCCGCTCGACGTGGCCGGGATCGTCGATGCGAGCTTTGCGGAGGGCGCGAGCGCCTGATCCCGACGCTGTCGACCGTTGCGCAGTGGGCGTTCTGGGCGCTCAGAACGCCCACTGCGCAACGGTCGGCTGTCTCGCCGGAAAGGACGAACCTCAGATCCAGCCCTGGCGGCGGGCGATCGCGACCGCCTCGTGCCGGTTCGCGGCCTGCAGCTTCGCCTGCGCGCTGGAGAGGTAGTTGCGCACGGTGCCCTCGGCCAGATGCGCGCGGCGGGCGATCTGCTCGATCGCCGCGCCATCTGCGGCGAACTCGAGCACGTCCGCCTCGCGCGGGGTGAGCGGCGAGTCGCCGGAGGAGATCGTCTCCGCCGCGAGCTCGGGGTCGATCACTCGGCGCCCGGCGGCGACCGAGCGCACCGCCCGGGCCAGCTGATCGGCCGAGGTGGTCTTCGGCAGGAATCCCAGCACGCCCTGGGCCAGGGCACGCTTCAGATAGCCGGGCCGGGCGTGCGAGGTGAGGATCAGGCAGCGCGTGGCGGGGGAGACCTCGCCGATCCGGCTGGCCAGCTCGAGGCCGTCACCGTCGGGCAGCTGCAGGTCCAGCACGGCGACATCCGGCTGCTCCGCCTGCGCCAGGCGCACACCGTCCGCGACCGTCGCCGCCTCTCCGCGCACGTCGAGGTCGTCCTCGAGGGAGAGCATCGTGGCGAGCGCTGAACGGATCAGGTTCTCGTCATCGACGAGGATCACGCGCAGCGCGGCGGCAGCGGGACCGGAGTGCGCAGACGTGGCAGCAGATGCAGCAGGGACGGGGTCGGGGATCATCGGGTGCCTCCTGCGGCATCGAAGCGGACGTCGAGGGTGAAGGTGCCGCGCTCGCGGTGGATGCTCAGCGCGGAGTCGGTGCCGAGGCGCTCACGCATCCCGGTCAGCCCGCTGCCCTCGTGGACGTCGTCGTCGCCCGGGGCGCCGTCGTTGACCAGCGTGACACCGCCGGAGGTGAGGGTGATCGTCACGACGGAAGGGTTCGCGTGGCGCAGGATGTTGGTGCCGCCCTCACGCAGCACCCAGGCGGCGGTGCCTGCGTGCGGTGCTGGGATGTCGTCCGCCTCGCCGTGGATCGTGACCTCAGCATGAGCTGAGCGCAGCAGCGAGGCGGTGCCGCGCAGCTCGGTGGCCAGATCCGCCTCACGGTAGCCGCGCACCAGGCCGCGGATCTCGGCCAGCGAGGTGCGGGCGATCTGGGCGACCTCGCGACTGTGCTCCACCGCGCGGGGATCCTCCCGCTCGGTGAGCTGCGCGACCAGCTCGGCCTTCACCGCGATCACGGACAGGTCCCGACCGGAGACGTCGTGCAGATCGCGGGCGAAGCGCAGGCGCTCCTCGGCGACGGCCAGCTGGGCCTGCGCCTGGCGGGCGTCATCGAGCTCGCGCACCATCGCCGCCAGCCACAGCGAGAGCCGAGTGGTGAGCACAGCCGCCACCATGAGGATTCCGGTGGGGAGGCTCGCCGGGAGGGAGCCCATCAGAAGCGCCGCCACCGCTGTGAACCCCAGGGTGAGGACGAGGCCGAACTCCCAACGCCACCGGATCGTCGCCGTGGTGACCAGCGCGGACAGCGAGAGGATCAACAAGCGGAGATCTCCGCCGCCGAGCAGCGTGGTCCCGGCGATCAGCGCCGACGGGGCTGCGGCGGCCACCAGCGACAGGTCGGAGGGGAGGGTCCCCACCTGACGGATGCCCCAGCGGTCCCGGGCGGTGGAGGCGTCGGCGGCGGCCCATGCCTCCATGGCGCGCCAGGCGGACCAGGCGGCGAGCGCGATCTGCCCGCACAGCGCCGCGGCGCTCAGCGGGGCGGCGGCGAAGGCGGCTGGGATCCGCAGGTCCAGGAACAGGGCGATACCCAGCGGGAGCAGCACCACCACCCCGACGACGGTCCAGGCCGTGTAGGCGTAGAACACGCTCCACTGGCGGCCGACGGTCGACTCCATGTCATTCCTCTCGCGGCCACCTTTCAGAAGGGCGGCCAGGTCGGGAGCCTATCGGCTCGAATCCGCTCAGACGATCGTGGCGAGGAACAGGCTGCCGAAGAGGCCGAACGCGATGCCCCAGGCGATGATCGAGATGCCCATCCACAGGTAGACCTTTCCGCGGGTGGCGCCGAGGGCCACCAGGGTCGGTCCCGTGATCTGGGAGGCGACCAGCAGCGGTCCCAGCAGGCTGACTCCCGGAACTCCGTACTTGTCCAGCGCGGCGGCGATCTTCGTGCGGAACCGCGAGGGCTTCACCCCGCGCTCCGCCTCGGCGCCGGGCCCCGCCTCGACACTGGGCGCCGCCTGGATCCCACCCCTGCGGCGGCTCCTGCCGTCGGTGACAGCGTCGCGGGCCCTGCCGGACAGGGCGATCACAGCGAAGGTGGAGATCAGGTTCCCGGCCACGGCGGCGGGGATCGCGATCGCCGGAGGGATGCCGAGCGCGGCGCCGAGGAAGCTGCCGAAGTAGCTCTCGATGAACGGGATCGCGCCGGCGGGCACGAGGGCGAGCACCTGCTGCCATGGCTCGAGGCCGGAGACGAGGGTGTGGAGCTGGGAGAGGAGGTCCTGGAACAAGAGATGTCCTTGTCTGGTGTCGCAGTGGCGGCGTGGTGTGGTGGGGGAGAGGTGCAGTGGGGAGGAGCGGGCTCAGCCGCGCGGTTCCCAGCGGAAGTGCTCGCGCACGATCAGGGCGCCGACGAGGGTCCAGCCGAGCAGGATCCCGGTCTGTCCGGCCATGAGCATCCACGCATCGGGGCCGGCGAGAGCGGCTCCGTCGGCGTCGATGCCCAGCCAGCCCAGCCGCACCAGCGCGGTGATGGGGGCGGAGGGGAGGAAGGTGATCAGCCGGGCCACCCAGTCGGGCAGGAGCTCGACGGGCAGGATGCCGCCGGCACCGATCATCAGGACCGCCATCGCGGGCAGCGAGGTGATCTGCGCGGATTCGACGGTGCGGGTGATGTTCGCGGTGACCAGGGCCAGCGGGACCAGCATGAGTGCGCCGAGACCCAGGCCGAGGACGAGCACCAGAGGGTTCTGGGGGAGCGGGAGATCCAGCAGCGGGATCGCGAGCGCCGTGGTGAGGACGATCATCACTGCGGCGAGCAGCAGTGCCGGGGTGGCCGTCGCGGCGAGCACCGTCGCGTCGGAGGCCTCGCCGGTGCGCAGGCGCTTCAGCACCAGGTCCTGGCGGCGGGCGACGTAGGACGAGAGCAGGTTGTAGTAGACGACGAACAGCAGCACGATCACGAACATCGTGCCGAGCACGCTGGCCAGGGCGGCCCCGGAGGCACCGTTCTGCGCGAGCGGCAGGAAGAAGAACGGCAGCGCGAGCGGCAGCAGGATGGCGGTGCCGAGCTGCATGCGATTGCGTCGCAGGAGGGAGAGCTCCGCGGCGGCGAGCCCCAGCAGGCGAGGAATGCGGCGGGGGCGCACGGGGGAGGCGGAGTGCGGGGAGCTGGTGAGGGGAGCGGACGCGAGGGCGGGTGAGGCAGTCATGATCATCCTTCGAGGGTGTGGGTGGAGCTGGCGATCTCGAGGAACACCGATTCGAGGCTGGCGGCGCGGGCATCGAGCCCGGTGAGTTCGACACCCGCGCCGCGTGCCCAGGTGAGCAGGGTGTGGAGGTCCTCATTGAGGGAGGTGGTGGACACCTCGAGGTGACCCTCGGGGCTGCGCAAGGCTTCACCGTGCACGGCGGGAAGCGCGGGGGCGCTCGCCGGGAGCGTGGCGCGGATCCGGGCGGCGTGCCCGGCGACGACGTCGGCGACCGTGCCCTCGCGCGCGATGCGTCCGCGGTGCATGATCGCGAGCCGGTCGGCGAGGGTCTCTGCTTCATCGAGGTAGTGCGTGGTCAGCACGATCGTGGTGCCGCGCGCCTTGAGGGAGGCGATGAGCTCCCAGGCCCGGGCCCGCGATTCCGGGTCCAGCCCGGTGGTGGGCTCGTCGAGGAACAGCAGCTCCGGGTCGCCGGCGATCGCGCAGGCGAGGTCGAGGCGACGCACCTCGCCGCCGGAGAGGGAGGAGATGCGGGTGCTGGCCCGGTCCGTGAGGTCGACGTCGGCCAGCACGTCCAGCACGGGGCGCGGGGTGCTCAGCGTCCTGCTCCACATGGTCAGCGCCTCGAGGGCGGTGAGGTCTGCGGGGAAGCCACCGGTCTGCAGCATGAGCCCCTGGCGGGGGCGTACGGCGCGCCGTTCACGGTAGGGGTCGTGACCGAATACGCTCACCGTGCCGGAGGTGGGTCGGGCCAGGCCCTCGAGCACCTCGAGCGTGGAGGTCTTCCCGGCGCCGTTCGTGCCCAGCAGGCCGAACAGCTCGCCGCGGCGAAGGGTGAGGTCCACACCATCGACGGCCAGGTAGGAGTCCCTGCCCCGCCCATATCGACGGCTGAGGCCGCGTGCCTCCAGCACGACGTCGGCGGCGGGATCGGCGGTCGGAGCGATGGCGGCGGGAGCGATGGACGCCTGGTCGGTGAGGCCGGGGCCCGACGCGGCGGGGCCGACGGGGAGGGGGTTCTGATCGAGGGTCGTCATCTCAGCGCCCTCCCGTCAGATCAGCGGCGTAGCCACGGGTGCGGAAGCCGACCACCAGTCGGACCCCCATGAAGAGGCCGACGACGGCGAACATGACGGCGGTGACGAGGGTCTCGGGCTGGAGCACCAGGACGATGAGCCCGACCAGAGCCAGGTTCGCGAACAGGGCGAGCAGCTCGCGGCCGAGGGTCGCGGAGGGGGTGAAGGCCATGAGGTCCATCAGGACGGATCGCTCGGAGGAGCGACCTGCGGAGCGGTCGGCGGGAGGGTCGGTGCGGTGTGTCGATGTCATGCCCCCACTCTCCCCAGAACCGGCTCCGGCCAGTAGGGCGCCACCTCACCGCCTGGAGTGGGAACGTCATGGCCCACCCATGAGAAATGTCAGACGAGGCTTCAGGAGGTCTCTACAGAGCCCCGGGCGTGACCTCCTCCACACACGGACCTGCAGGTCTGTGACGTTTGTTTCGCCATATGACGGGATGCTTCGGTGCATCCGGTCGCGGGTGCTGTACTGCCCTGGTGATCACTCTCGACAGCCTCACGAAGGTCTTCCCCGCACCCGGCGGCGGAGACCCCGTCGTCGCGCTCGACGGTATCGACCTCCACCTCGAGCCGGGCCGCGTGCACGGCATCGTCGGCCGCTCCGGTGCCGGCAAGTCCACCCTCATCCGCTGCCTGACCGGGCTGGAGAAGCCCAGCTCCGGGCGCGTCGAGGTGGACGGCACCGACATCGCCGCGCTGGAGGGTGCCGCCCTGCGCGCCGCCCGCCGCAACATCGGCATGGTCTTCCAGCACGCGAACCTGCTGGACTCCCGCACCGCCGCCCAGAACATCGCCCACCCGCTCGAGATCGCCGGCGTGCCCCGCGCGCAGCGTCAGCAGCGCGTGGCCGAGCTGGTCGAGCTGGTGGGCCTCACCGGGCGCGAGCACAACCACCCCGCGCAGCTCTCCGGCGGGCAGATCCAGCGCGTGGGCATCGCCCGCGGACTGGCCGCCGAGCCGAAGGTGCTGCTGTGCGACGAACCCACCAGCGCCCTGGATGGCTCCACCACCCGCCAGATCCTGCGCCTGATCAGTGACCTGCGTGAGCGCCTCGGCATCACCGTCGTGATCATCACCCACGAGATGGGGGTGGTGCGTGAGGTCTGCGACACCGTCACCCTGCTCCAGGACGGGCGGATCACCCAGACCGGTGACCTGCTCGACGTCGCCGCAGATCCCCACGGCCCGCTGAGCGCCGAGCTGATCCCGCTGCCGCCGGCGCCCACCGGCATCGACGCCCTAGTGGTGAACTGCGACTACGGGAACTCCGAGCGCTTCCGCACCACAGAGGACCTGATCCAGCTCGCCGAGACCTACGAGGCCGAGGCGACGCTCGTCGCCGGCACCATCGAGACCATCGGCGGCCGCCAGGTGGGTCGCGTGCAGCTCGCCCTGCGCAACAGCTCCGGCGCCGCGATCAGCGCCGAGGGGCTCGCCGCCTTCCTCACCGAGCTCGAGGCGGCCGGCGTGGTCGCGACGGAGGTGACCGCATGATCGAGATCCTGCAGGAGTGGCTGTCGAACCCGCTGCTGACCCGCTGGGACGGCGGCCCCTGGGAGGCCACTCTGGTCACCCTCTACATGACCGCCGTGACGATGCTGCTGACGGTGCTGCTGGGCCTGCCGCTGGGCATCGCCCTGTTCGAGACCGAAGGGTCCGCCTCCCCCCTGGTGCGCACGATCAACCAGGTCGTCGGCTTCGTGGTCAATGTGCTGCGCTCGTTCCCGTTCTTCATCCTGATCATCGCGCTGATCCCGGTCACCTCCGCGATCACCGGGCGCTCCACCGGCCCGAACGCCGCAATGATTGCCCTGACCATCGCCGCGGTGCCCTTCGCCGCCCGGCTGTTCGAGCTGAACCTGCGGGAGATCCCCGCCGGGAAGATCGAGGCGGTGCGGATGATGGGCGCGAGCCGCTGGCAGGTGATCCGCCAGGTGCTGATCCCCGAGGCGCTGCCCGGCATCATCGGCTCGATCACCACCACCACGATCGCCGTCATCGGCTACACCGCGATGGCCGGCTCCGTGAACTCCGGCGGTCTCGGCCAGCTCGCGTACAACCGCGGCTACACCGGCTACCAGACCGAGATGATCATCGTGACCGTCATCCTGCTGATCGCCATCGTGATCCTGGTGCAGATGCTCGGCTCCCGCCTCGCCCGCGCGGTCGACCACCGCGCCCGCACCGTCTGAACCCCACCCCACCGTCCTTGGAGGACCCCGCCATGAGCACCATCTCCCGCCGTACCCTGTTCGCCTCTGGCGCCGGCCTGGCCGCCCTCACCCTCGCCGCCTGCGGCGGGGAGGAGCAGGCCCCGCTGACCGAGGAGAGTGGCACCACCACGATCCGCATCGCCGCCACTCCCATGCCCCACATGGAGATCCTGACCTTCGTCAAGGACAACCTCGCCGCCGACGCCGGGCTCGAGCTCGACCTGCAGGAGCAGACCGAGTACCCGATCCCGAACCGCCTGCTCAGCGAGGGCGAGGTGGATGCGAACTTCTTCCAGCACCTGCCCTACCTCGAGACCGAGATCGCGGAGAACGGCTACGAGCTGACCCCCTTCGAGGGCGTGCACATCGAGCCGCTGGGCATCTTCTCCGAGTCGCTCACCAGCCTCGATCAGATCGAGGAGGGCGCCGCCGTCGGCGTTCCGAACGATCCCACCAACCGCGGCCGCGCCCTCGCCCTGCTCGCCTCCGAGGGCCTGCTGGCGCTCATGGACGGGATCGAGCCCACCGAGGCGACGATCGACAACATCGCCGAGAACCCGAAGCAGCTCGAGTTCAAGGAGATCGACGCGGCGCTGCTGCCCCGCACCCTGGGCGACTACGCGATCGCCGTGATCAACGGCAACTACGCCCTCGAGGCGGACCTCAGCCCCGCCGAGGACGCCCTCGCCCTCGAGTCCGGTGAGGACAACCCCTACGCCAACATGCTCGTGGTCCGCACCGAGGACGTCGAGAACGCGGCGTTGAAGAAGCTCGACGAGCTGCTCCACTCCGAGGACGTGCGCGCCTTCCTCGAGGAGACCTACTCCGGCGCAGTGATCCCTGCCTTCTGAGCGGGCCCTCTGAACCGGCCTTCTGCGCCAGCCGTCTGAGCCGACGAGGGGACGGCCGCTAGCCTGAGGAGATGACCTCCCAGGATCAGCCCCGTCCCCTTCTCGGCCGCCGCGCCCTGATCACCGGTGCGAGCCGTGGGATCGGAGCGGACATCGCCCGCGCCTTCGCGGCCGCCGGTGCCGATCTGGTCCTGAGCGCCCGCGACGCGTCCTCGCTCGAGGAGCCGGCCGCGCGGCTCGCCGAGGAGCACGGCATCGTCACCGCGGTGCTCGCTGCGGACCTCGCGGACCCCGACGTCCCCGACCGGCTCTGGGGCGAGGCCTCGGCCCTGATGGAGGGCCTGGACGTGCTGGTCAACAACGCCGGCCTCTCCCACCCCGAGTCGGTCGCAGCACTGGATACTGCGCACTTCGACGAGACCCTGCGGGTGAACCTGCGGGCCCCCGCCCTGCTCGCCGCCCGCGCCGGGGCGGCGATGGCGGCCTCCGGCGGCGGGGCGATCCTCACGATCGCCTCCGCCGCCGCGCTGCGTCCCCTAGCCGAGCACTACGCCTACTCGACCGCCAAGGCCGGGCTGGTCATGGCGACCCGCACCCTCGCTCTCGAGCTCGGCGAGCACGGCGTGCGCGCGAACTCGATCTGCCCCACCGTGGTGCTCACCGATATGGGGCGGACGGTGTGGGGCGAGCAGCCGGCCAAGGCCGCGCCGATGCTCGCCCGCATCCCGCTCTCCCGCTTCGCGCAGCCCCGCGAGGTCTCCGACGTCGCCGTCTGGCTCGCCTCTGACGCCGCCTCGATGATCAACGGTGCCGAGATCCCCGTCGACGGCGGGTACCTGGTCAGCTGACGAGTTCGGTCGCTCCGAGCTGATCCAGCAGCCAGGCGAGCTCGTCCGCGCGCTGCTCCCACTTGCGGTAGCGGCCCGAGCGGCCGCCGTGCCCGGCGACCATCTCGCAGCGGAACAGGATCGGGCGCTCGGCCTGATCGCTGGTGACGGTCTCGCGCAGGCGCGCCACCCACTTCGCGGGCTCCACGAAGAACACCCGGGTGTCGTTCAGCGAGGTCGAGGCGAAGATCGCCGGGTACTCCACCGCGGCGATGTTCTCGTACGGGGTGTACTCGCGCATGTACTCGTACACCGCCGGATCATGCAGCGGGTCGCCCCACTCCTCCCACTCGCCAACGGTCAGCGGCAGCGAGGGATCCAGGATCGTGGTCAGCGCGTCCACGAAGGGCACACCCGCGATCACCGCACGGAACTGCTCCGGGGCGAGGTTCGCGATGCCGCCCATGAGCAGGCCGCCGGCGCTGCGACCCTCGGCGGAGAGCCGGCCCGCAGCCACCAGGCCCGAGTCGGTGAGGTGCTTCGCGGCGGCCACGAAGTCGCTGAAGGAGTTCTTCTTCTCCAGCAGCTTGCCGTGCTCGTACCAGTCGCGGCCCATCTCGCCGCCGCCGCGCACATGCGCGATCGCGATGACCACTCCGCGGTCCAGCAGGGAGAGCCGGGTGGGGACGAACGACGGGTCGATCGAGACCTCGTAGGAGCCGTAGCCGTACAGGTAGCCCGCAGCGGTGCCGTCGGCGGGGACATCCCGTCGTGCCACCACGCTGAGCGGGATCGCGGTGCCGTCCTCGGCGCGTGCCCACTCGCGACGCTCGACGTACAGGGAGGGGTCGTAGTGCGGCACCGGGGTGACGCGCAGGACGGTGCTCTCGCCGCTGGCGAGGTCCCGTTCGGCGACGGTGGTGGGGGTGAGCATGCTGGTGAGCTGATAGCGCACCGTGCTCTGGTCCCAGTTCGGATTCGCGTCCAGCTCAACGGTGTCCAGCTCCCCGCCGTGGGTGATGTCGGCGGCCTCGGCGACCAGCAGCGACCCGTCGGCCGCCCGAGGGATCAGCCGTACGCTCGCGAGCCCGCCGCTGCGCAGCTCGAGAGCGACGAAGCTCGCGAAGGCCTCGACCGCGAGCAGGCGCTCACCGTCGGCCGCGACCAGCAGCTCCTCCCAGGCATCCGGCGCCGCGAGCGGCGCCTGGGCGAGGGCGAAGCCGCGGTGGCCGTCGTTGTGCACGATCAGGAGCCGGTCGCCGGCGTGCTCGACCCCGTAGTCCACCCCCTCGCGGCGCCCGCCTGCGGGCACGGGGGCCGCGGTCGGGTCGGTGAGGTCCAGCAGCCAGGCCTCGGTGGTGGTGGTGGAACCGGCCTGGATCACCAGGGTCGAACCGTCGCGCGAGCGGTCGAAGCCGATCATGAACCGCTCATCGGGTTCCTCGATGACCAGCACGTCCTCACTCGCGTCGGAGCCGATCCGGTGCCGCCAGATCTGGTGCTGGCGCCAGGAGTCGTCCACCCGGGCATAGAACAGCCACTGCTGATCGGCGGAGAAGGCGAGCCCGTAGCCGGCGCCCGTGACCGCCTCGTCGATGATCTCCCCGGAGGTGAGGTCCTTGACCCGGAGCGTGAAGCGTTCATCGCCTGCGGTGTCGACCGCCGAGGCGTAGAGGGTGTGGTCGGGGGACGGGGCCAGCCCGCCGAGCGAATAGAACTCGGCATCCTTGGCCTCGGCCTGCGCATCCAGGAGAACCTGCTCGCCCTCGAGCATCGCCCCCGGTTCGACCTGGGGCAGGGTGCCGGTATCGGCGACCCGCGTGAACTTCGGGTAGTCGTCTCCCGCGGTGGTGCGGGTGATGTACCACCAGTGGTCGCGGCGCACCGGCACGCTGAGGTCGGTCTCCTGGGTATGGCCGATGAACTCCTCCACCAGCGTCGCACGCAGCCCCTCCAGATGGGCGGTGCGGGCATCGGCGTAGGCGTTCTCCGACTCGAGGTGGGCGATCACCTCGGGGTCGGTCTTCTCCCGCAGCCACTCATACGGATCCACCACGGTGTCGCCGTGAAAGGTCCGCTCGGTGGGGCGCTTGACGGGGGCGGGGGACGAAACGGGGGCGGTGGGGTGCTCCTTGGTCATTCCCCGAGGGTAGCCGCGCCCAGCTGGTCGAGGAGCCAGGCCACGCCTTCGACCCGGGGGTCGCCGGCGGAGCCCATGGTGGCGGTGGCGCGCAGCAGGATCGGTCGCAGGGCGGGATCGGAGGTGACCCGCTCGCGCAGCTGTGCGACCCAGATCGCGGCGCAGGCGGCCGGGACGTCCGTGCCCTCCAGCGCGGTCCAGGCGAAGACCGCCGGGTACTCGGTCTCGCGGATGTTCTCCGCGGGGCTGTATCCGCGCTGGGAGCGATAGGTCGCCTCATCGCCCGCCGGATCACCCCATTCCGCCCACTCCTCGAGCGTGAGCATCACGTCGGAGTCCAGCAGCGTCTCCAGCGGGTCCACCAGGGGTGTGCCGGCGACCACCGCCCGGAAGCGCTGCGGGGCACGGTTCGCCGCGGCGCCCACCAGCAGACCGCCGGCACCGGTGCCGACGGCGCCCAGCCTGCCCTCGGCCGCCCAACCGGTTGCGACGAGATGATCCGCGCAGGCCACGAAGTCGTCGAAGGAATTGGTCTTGCGCAGCCCCCGCCCCTGCCGGTGCCAGTTCGGGCCCAGCTCGCCGCCGCCGCGCACGTGCGCGACCGCGATGACGACGCCGCGGTCTGCGATGGCCAGCGACTCGAGCTGCAGGATCGGATCGACCGCGGTGCCGAAAGCTCCCTCGCCGTAGAGCAGGCAGGGGGCGGTGCCGTCGGCCGGGACGTCGCTCCGCGCGAACAGCGAGATCGGCACCCGGGTGCCGTCGGCCGAGGTCGCCCACAGCCGGCGCTCGACGTAGCGCGAGGCGTCGTAGCCGGGCAGATCGACGCGCAGCAGCTCGGTGCTGGCGCCGGTGTCCAGGTCGTGCTCGATGATCCTGGGCGGGGTGAGGAAGCTGTCCAGCCGGTAGCGCAGCGTCCGCTGATGCCAGTCCGGGGTGGGCTCCATGCGCACCGCATCCAGCTCGCCGCGGCGCCCCATCACATACATGCCGAGGATGTCGAGCGAGCCGTCCGGGCAGCGCGGAAGGATCCGCACCTCAGGGAGCCCGTCGCACCGCATCTGCAGGGCGACGGCGCCGGCGAAGGCCTCGACGGATTCGAAGTGCTCGCCGTCGCGAGCGGTCAGCAGCGCCGGACCGTCCGGCAGCTCCCCGGCGGCATCCAGAGGAGCCTGGCGGAGAACGCTGCGGCGGCTCCCGCGCTCCTCGGTGATCACCAGCAGTCTGTCCCCGGCGTGCTCGACCACGGGATGCGCATCTCGGACCCGACCGGTCACCGAGCGTGGCGCTGTGCGGGGAGAGCTGAGGTCGACGAGCCACACCTCGCTGCCGGTCGGGGAGGAGGAGCGGATCAGCGCCGCGGAGCCGTCCCGTGCGCGGGACAGCGAGAGCTGTGCCCAATGGTCCCGTTCTTCGACCAGCACCGCGTCCTCCGCGGCCGGGGTGCCCAGCTGGTGGCAGAGGACCTGATGGCGGCGGCCGAGATCGTCGAGCCGAGTGTGCAGCAGGCTGCGGGAATCAGCCGAGAACACGAGATCCGGCCCGGCGCCGACGATCGAGCGGTCGACCTCCTCGCCGCTCTCGGCGTCGATGACGATGACGCGGCATCCGCCCAGCGAGGCCTCGGCCCTAGCGACCAGCCGATGGTCGGGAGAGATCGCGATGCCGATCGTCCCCACGCAGTCCTCGATCAGGATCTTCTCGCCGTCGAGAAGCCTGCCAGGGACGATCTGCGGGGTTCCGGAGGGGCCGCGCAGTGAGTCATGGTCCCGGACTCGGGAGAAGGTCGCGCCGTCGGCGGGATCTGCACGGTCGATGTACCACCAGCCGTCCAGCAGCACCGGGGCGGAGAGCTCGAGGTGGGGAGTGGGCTGATCGGTCCGGGCGGCGAGTTCGATGCGCAGCGCCTCGAGGTGGGCGGTGTGCTGGTCGGTGTACGCGTTCTCCGCCGCGAAATGGTCGATGACCTCGGGGGCGCGGGAATCACGGAGCCAGCGATAGGGGACGGGCGTGGTGTCGTCGAACAAGGTGCGTTCGAGGGCATGCGGGGCGGGGCGGGGCGGAGCGAAGGCGGATCTGTCCAGGGGGATGCGGGCGGAGTCCGTCGGGGAGACGGTGTGCTGAGTCATGGTGCGGCTTTCCTCTCGGGGTGGCCGTGTCGTCGAACTGCGTCACCCCACGGTCACGTCGGCCTCATGGATCGTGGTGTATCAGATGGCAGGCACCCTGCTGCGGCTCAGGGATCACGGGAACCGACGGCTCCGTCGCCGTACGGCATCGTGCAGGGTCGACTGCGCAGGGAGATCGGGTGCATGATGGAGCCACCCTTCACCGTGACGGTGGCTCGACGATGAGCCATCGTGGCCGGGGAGGGGTCGTAGCGCTGCGACCGGTTGAACTGGAGCTGCCGAGTGGCGAGCACACGGTGAGCCGGAGAGCCGCGCCAAGACGAGACTGCAAGATGCATCGCGCTCTGACCTTCCGTTCCACTCATTGCTGGGACTCGGGTGTGAGGTTCGTCATGAACGGTACGCTCAGGGTTTTAGAGGTTTGTAAGAAATGGTGAACGGCTGTCCGGACGAGCAGATTCGTCGAGGCCGGACGGAAGGTCCGAGAACGTCGGCGCGCAGAGGATGGGCGAGGAGGTGGCGATGGGCGAGGGCGAACGCTTCGCCTCCGTGCTGCGCGAGTCGATCGAGCAGAGCGGCCTGTCCCTGACCGTGATCTCCCAACGGCTGCGCTCCCGGCACCGCCCGGTGAGCGTCGCAACCCTGAGCAACTGGCAGTCCGGACGCAGCCTCCCCGGCGGAGAGCAGTCGCTGGGCGTGGTCGCGGCGCTCGAGGAGCTGCTGGGCAAGGCGCCGGACGCGCTCGCGGACCTGGTAGGTGCACCGCGGCTGCGCGGACGATCCGTCCAGCCCGCCAGCTTCGTGGGCCGGGGCGGCCGCCGAGAGGTGTTCCATCGAGCGCTCGGCGAGCTGGGGTTCGAGGCACCGCAGCAGTACGCCCACGAACGGGTGTTCCACCAGCACGTCGTCATCGACTCGACACGCGAGGTGCAGAGGTTCGACTACCGACTGACCGTGCGTGCGCTCGAGTCGGGGACCTGCCGGCTTCCCGCAGTGCATCTGCTCGAGCCCTCCGAGCCGAACGTGGCCCCCGAGTTCATCCCTCTCGAAGGCTGCACGGTGGGCCGGCGGGTCGTGTGGCCCGAGCACCGTGCCTACGGCGTGGAGCTGAAGGTGGACGGGATGTTCGACGCCGGCCAGGTGGCGACGCTCGCGTATCGCGTGGAGATGAAGGCGAAGGCCACCGACCTGACCGCGGCGATGTACAGCGTGCCTCGCCGCGCGAACGATGTGCTCCTCGAGGTCGAGTTCCGGGGGGATCGCAGGCCGCTGGGGTTCGAGCGGTATCGACGTACTGAATCCGGGGAGACGGTGACGCAGGCGCGGCTGGACCGTCGTGACCGACTCCAGATCAGCGATGCCCGGTTCGGTCCGGGCACATTCGGGCTGCGCTGGGAGTGGGGGGACCTCGAGGAGGATGACGACGACGAGCTCATGCTGACGGGCACCTGACAGCCCGAGTGAGCCTGCCGTTCCCGCCGCCGGGCTGTCACCGGCTGACGGATGCACAGCGCGGGACCTCCGCTCCTCGTCAGGACGCAGGCGGCGGCGTACTGTGGAGTGACTGTCGGTGGGCCGCACAGGGAGGTGTGGGTCATGGTTCTGACCGGTTCGAACATCGTGGTGGGATACGACGACACCACCGCGGCGATGGCCGCCGTGCGCTGGGCCGCCGAGCTCGCGCAGAGCACCGGCTCGGGGGTGCATCTCGTCCATGCCTGGTCCTGGCCGCTGCTCGGGCAGGGGATGTCCGGCATCCCTGTGATCGATCCGGCCGGGCCCCGCAATCAGGCCAGGCGCCTGCTCGACGACGCTGCGGAGAAGGTCACCGCACAGTTCCCGGAGGTGCCGGTCACCGCCGAGCTGCTGGCGGGGATGCCGCGGGAGGTGCTCGCGGAGATCTCCGGCAGCACCGATCTGCTGGTCGTGGGCACCCGGGGCCTCGGCGTGGTGCTGGGTGCTCTGCTCGGCTCGGTGAGCCGCGGCATCCTCCATGACGCAGGCTGCCCGGTCGTGGTGATCCGCTCTGATCAGTACCGGGCGGGTCCTGTGCTCGCCGCCTATGACGGTTCCGAGGCGGCGGGCGAGGCCATCGATGTGGCTGCGGATCTCGCCGCGGCCTGGGGCTGCGTGCTCCGGGTGGTCCATGTCCAGATCGGGGGCCACGCTCCCTACGGCAGCGGGGCGGAGGCCTGGAGCGCAGGCAGCCGCTCGCGGGAGATGCTCGACGAGGGTGCGGCGCGAGCGGCCGCACGGCATAAGGGACTCGAGGTCCAGGCGCGGATGCTCGAAGACCGCACCGTGCCCGAAGGGCTCCTGGCTGCGGCGGACGGTGCCCGGATGCTGGTCCTCGGCCATCGCGGTCTCAGCCGCGGCCGTGTCGGCTCGACCGCGCAGGCGACCGTGCTGCATGCCACCGGCAATGTCACGGTGGTCCGGGGGACCTCGGACGAGTGATGTGACTCGCGTCCACGGGCGGCGGGTTTGAACGCACGGTGCCGTGGCAGTTAAGCTGTCCGACGGTAGCGTGTCCGAGCGGCCGAAGGTGCATCACTCGAAATGATGTGTGGTTCATAGCCACCGCGGGTTCAAATCCCGCCGCTACCGCTCTTGACCTGGAGATATGCCAGGTTCACGAAGGTCCCCGTCGGATTTCGACGGGGGCCTTCGTCATACCCGCGCCCCATCCTCGCGAGCATGCCCGCGAGGCGACTGCGTGATCAGCGGTCCCGGAACTCTTCGTCGAGATTGGTCTCCAGGAGGGATGCGAGCTTCTCGAGGGATTCCTCGGCGCCTTCGCCGTCGGCGCGGAGCGTGACCTCGTCGCCGTGGTCGACGTTCAGCGTGAGCAGCATGAGGATGCTGGAGGCCTTCACGGGGCCGCCGGCTGCCGTCTCGATCGTGACGGCGACAGGCTGCTCGCTGGCGGACTGGGAGAAGATCGCCGCGGGGCGGGCATGGAGGCCGCTGGTGCTCGCGACCTTCACGGTACGTGCTGGCATCGGGACGCCTTTCTCGACGTGGGACGACCCTCAGCGTAACGCCGCTCACCCGCCGACGGTGACTCGCCCATGGTTCGGCCGCTGTTCACCAGCTGTTCTGGTGACCAGAGAGAAACCTTACAGCCGACCAGAATCGGCCCGGTCCGGGCGTCCGCCACGATTATCGTGAAGGGGAACCGTCAGGGGTGTCGGGCTCAGAAGCATCGGGGGAGCGCCGAGGGGGCGGCGGGAAGCGCGCCCAGGAAGGGCGCCGGGCCGCGCGTCAGGCCGAGCGTCGAGGAAGGGCTCGGGCACCGGGGAGCGCAGGGGGATGCTCACCGGGCGCCGCCGACTATGCCGGGGGAGTCGTATCCCGACATCCCCGGCGGCATGGTCTGGTCGCTGGTGGGGCCCAGGGCCGCGCGGCCGAGGTCGGTCAGCTCGAACCACGCGATCATGTCGGCGTCTGGTGTACGCCCGCCGATCGCTGTCCAGGTGGTGGCGATGTGCTCGATGATGTCCTGGGTCGGCAGGTTCCAGGGGGTGAAGCGGCCCGCGGTCACGAAACCGGCCCGGATCTCCTCACGGGCGATCAGCCGGGCCAGCAGCAGCGGTCCGCGCCGCTCGAACTCGGCATCGTCCAGCGCCCCCGCATTCGCGAGGACGGTGACCACATGCCCGGGATGCAGCCACTGCTCGCGACCCATCGCCAGCAGGCGCTCCTCGATGCCGCTGCGGGTGGACGCGGCGTGCTCGGCGAGGGCGGCAGGGGTGGCGTGCAGCGGCGGCCCAGCCGGGCGGGAGGTGATCTCGCCCTTGTCCGCGATCTGGAGCAGAGCCCCGCGCGGGGCCTCGAGCCTCCAGCGGGGGACGGTGCTCAGCCGCAGCGGGCCCTGCGGGCTCTGCAGGGCCAGCCTCAGGAGGCCGTCGCCGAGCAGCTCGGCGCCGTGGATCGCGGCCCCCACCAGACGGGGGTCTCGCAGGCCGACGGCAGCCGGGGGATCATCAGTCAGCGCGGGGCCGTCCAGCTGCTGGATCCGGGACTGCAGCACCCAGCCTCTGGCCGTGATGGTCCAAGTGCCGCGGGAGGCCACACGGGTGTGGACGATCGTCTGTCCCCGCAGTCCCTCCAGCAGCGGGTGGCCCTGCGGCGGGTGGTGTCCGGTCAGGCCGGACAGGAAGGAGCGCATGCCCCCATCCTGCCGCAGTGGTCGACGTATCGGTGCAGGCCCTGGACATCTTCTCGGGGCTACTATGGGCAGATGCCCAGCATGAGCGACCGCGCCCCGGATCCCCGACCGGCACGCACCAAGGCCGCGATCTTCGCCGCCGCCCGAGACCTCACCGCCCTCGACGGGGAGGTGACGGTCAATGCCCTCGCGAAGCGAGCCGGTGTCAGCCGGGCCGCGTTCTACAGCCACTTCTCCGGGCTCGATGACCTGATGGGTGCGATGCTCCAGCAGATGTTCGATGCCGCCTGGAAGCGCGGGGTCGTCTTCTCCCAGGAGAAGCAGAGCCTGCAGGACGCGGTGCAGTTCGGCTTCGGGATGTTCGTGGCCTATGTCGAGCGGCATCATGCATTCCTGCGCGGTGCGCTGGACTGGAAGTTCTCTCACCGGACCTTCATGATCCTGGTCGACACGATGACGAAGCTGCACGGGGAAGCCCTGACCCGCCTCGGCGATCGGGTGCCTGTCCGCCTGCGGACGGAGTCGGCAGGCCGCTCCATCGCGGGCTCGGCGCTGGCCCTGGCCGCGCAGTGGCTGGTGGAGACCGAGCAGCGGGCCACCGAAGGCGAGTCGCTCGACGCCACCTCCCTGCTGGAGACGGTCCTGGCCTTCGCGCCCAGCTGGTACACGGGGATCGGTCCGGAGGATCCGATCGCGGCGGCCGAGCTGCTCGCGCTGTGCCGCACCGCAGACCCGGACGACGCCCTCGAGGACTGAGCGTCTGAGCGGCCGGCTCAGCAGTCGCTGACCAGGCGCAGCAGGACCCTTGCGCCGAAGCGCACCGCGTCCACCGGCACCCGCTCGTCTACTCCATGGAACAGTGGGGCGAAGTCGAGATCGGCCGGCAGCTGGAGCGGTGCGAAGCCGTAGCCGGTGATCCCCAGCGCACTCAGCGGCTTGTTGTCCGTCCCCGCGCTCAGGGCATAGGGGAGCACCCGGGATCCCGGGTCCTCGGCCTGGATGGCGGCGGTCATCGCGTCCACCAGCGGTCCTTCCCGTGGCGAGTCGACCGAGACGCCGATGTGGTCCATGACCACCTCGACATGCTCCCCGACCAGCTCGTCCAGCAGTTCCAGCAGCTGCTCCTGGTGGCCCGGCAGGAAGCGGCAGTCGATGCCGGCCTCCGCGGTCTGCGGGATGACATTGACCTTGTAGCCGCTGTCGAGCATGGTCAGGTTCGCCGAGTCGCGCAGGGTGCCGGAGACGAAGTGGCGCGCCCCGCCGGTCAACGGCAGGAACGACTCGATGTCCTCTTCGTCCCAGCCCACCCCGGTGATCTCGGTGATCCCGTCGAACAGGGCCCGCACGCTGGCGATGAACTCGATCGGGAACTCGTGCTCGTCGATCGCGGTGATCGCGCGGGCGAGGCGCACGATCGCGTTCTCGTCGTTCGGGACCGAGCCGTGGCCGGCCCGGCCGTGGGCGCGCAGGCGCCCCCAGGCGATCCCCTTCTCGGCGGTCTGGACCAGGTAGGCGCGCACGTCCTGGCCGGTCTCCTTCTCGGGAAGGGTGATCGAGTATCCGCCCACCTCGCTGATCGCCTCGGTCAT
This sequence comes from Brachybacterium sp. AOP29-B2-41, assembly GCF_052378395.1. Taxonomy (NCBI): domain Bacteria; kingdom Bacillati; phylum Actinomycetota; class Actinomycetes; order Micrococcales; family Dermabacteraceae; genus Brachybacterium; species Brachybacterium sp. AOP29-B2-41. The sequence goes on along the minus strand of NZ_JBQSXR010000006.1, from coordinate 40,020 downwards.
GCCCTCGAACAGCTCGGGGTGGTTCTCGACCAGCCACTGCGCGCCCCACACGCTGCCGTTCTCCTCGTCGGCGAAGAAGGCGAACATCAGGTCCCGGGGAGGGACCTGTCCGGTGCGGGCGAGATGGCGGGCGATCGCGAGCAGCATCGCGACCATGTCCTTCATGTCCACGGCGCCGCGGCCGTAGATCATGCCGTCGATCAGCTCGGCGGCGAAGGGATCCACCGACCAGTCCTCCGCCTTCGCGGGCACCACGTCGAGGTGGCCGTGGAGGATGAGCCCGCCGCGCGAGCGATCCTCGCCCGGGATCGTCACCATCACGCTGGGGCGGCCGGGCGCAGATTCGATGACCGTCGGCTCGAGCCCCACCTCGCGCAGCGCCGCGACGACGTGCTCCGCAGCTTCGGTCTCGCCCTTGCCCCAGGTGGCGGGGTCGTTCCCGCCGAAGTTGGTGGTGTCGATGCGGATCAGCTCGCGGGTGAAGCGGACCGCCTCGTCCTGCAGCGTGATGAGCTCGTCGGCGGTGGGGGCGGCGATCGGCATGCCGGGGTCCTCCTCGGGTCGGGTGTCCTCACCGTACTCGGCGGCACCCGGGCCGCGCGGAAGGGATCAGTCCTCGAGGCGGGCGGCCGGGAAGCCGGTGTCCGGCCGTTCCGTCTCAGGTCTCGGCCTCCGGCTCTGGCGTCCGTACGATGGGGACCTCACGCCTACTCCTCCAGGAGGTGCGCCCATGGTGCAGATCTTCACGTTCCGCGAACGGCTCGCCGCGCTGCCGGGCACGGTGCGCAGGCGCGCCGAAGCCTCGGGCGCCCGTGCTTCCCTGATCGCCGACGCGAGGGCGGTCGCGCCGGAGATCTCCCGTGATGCGGATGCCGGTCATCTGGAGCGGGCCGCACGGCGCCTGCTGCGCCGCGCTGCGAAGGATGAGTTCGCGCGGGAGGGCATCTCCCGGCTGCGTCTGCCCGACGGGACCAGCCGGGTGGAGCTGCGCCAGGCCGATGTGCCCGGGGATGCCGCCTTCCACGCTTTTGTGGAGGACGTGCTGAGCGCCGTGGACATCGCTCCCAGCCCGCTGGAGCGCGATGACGCGGTGGAGCTCCGCGAGGCGCGCGGTTCCTCCGATGCCTACGGCCTCTCGCCCGAGGTCGCCTCTGATCTCGCGTCGTTCCTGCTGGGCAGGGCCTTCGCGCTGCAGGATGGGGCGATCGCGCTCGACGACTATCTGGACGAGCAGGCCTCCCAGATCCGCGAGGACATGCGCACCGCCCTGGTGCGGCAGGTGCGGGTGCCGCTCGAGCTGAAGGTGGCGCGGGACCGGCATGCCCGGGTCGAGAGCGGCGAGGACGACGGGGACTTCGCCTCGCCGGCCGGCGGCCCCGGGGATGAGCACGCCACTGCCGAGGAGCGCGCCGATTTCAGCCGTCGGGCGCGATCGGCCTTCGAGTTCGCGCAGTCCGAGGCGGGACGCGCGGCTTTCGGGGTGCTGCGCTCGGGCGCGGAGCGCGCCGCGGGCAGGGCGTACGAACGGTACGGCCACCGCGGCACGACGGGCGGGGAGCAGAAGCCGCCGGGGGGCACGCCCCGCACCCCGCCGCTCTGATTCACTGCACAGAGCCTCGTCAGGTCAGAGGCCGGCCTTCACCGTGAGCTGGCGCTTGATCCGGGCGAGCATCCCGGCCATGCCGTTCAGCCGGAGCGGGCTGACCACCTCGGCCAGGCCCAGCGCGCCGGTGACCGTCTCCGGGGTGTCGAGCACCTCGCCGACGCTGCGGCCGTCCAGCGCCTCCGCGAGGATCGCTGCGAAGCCGCGGGTGGTCGGCGCTTCCGGCGGGGCGGAGAAGAACAGGCGCGCGGTCGCCTCGCGGCCCGTGCCCTCCACCTCGGTGATCAGGAAGATCGGTGACTGGCACTCCGGGACCGGCTCGAGCAGCTCGGGATGCTCGGCGTAGCGCTCCGGCAGGGCGGGCAGGCCGTGGGAGAACTCCAGCAGCAGCTGCAGCCGATCCCGCCCGGTCAGGGCGTGGAAGTCGTCGGCGATCTCCGCGAACGACTCGGGGAGACCTGCGCCGGACGCAGTGTCGGAGGTGGACGTGCCGTCGGTCATCGCGCGGGGACCTCGCCCGGCTCGGTGCCCTGCGCGATCGGCAGGCGCACGCCGTTGCCCCACTCGGTCCAGGAGCCGTCGTAGTTGCGCACGTTCTCGAAGCCCAGCAGGTAGGTGAGCACGAACCAGCTGTGCGCCGAGCGCTCTCCGATGCGGCAGTACACGATCGTGGGAGTTGAGGTCTCGAAACCGAGCTCTCCCTGGTAGATCGCCTCGAGCTCGGCGCGCGGCTTGAAGCGGCCATCCTCGGCGGCGGCGCGGGCCCACGGCACGGAGCGCGCGGTGGGGATGTGCCCGCCGCGCACGGTGCCCTCCTGCGGGTAGTCCGGCATGTGGGTGCGCTCGCCGGAGTACTCCTGGGGGGAGCGCACATCGATCAGCGGCCCGCCGAGGAAGTCCAGGACGTCCTCGCGGTAGGCGCGGATCGGGGCGTCCTCGCGCTCGATGACGGGGTAGCCGCTGGTGGGGGCGGGCTTGCCGTCCTCCGAGGTGGTCAGCTCTCGACCCTCGGCCTGCCAGGCCGCACGGCCGCCGTCGAGCAGGCGCACGTCCGCATGGCCGAACAGCTCGAAGACCCACAGGGCGTAGGCGGCCCACCAGTTGGACTTGTCGCCGTAGACCACCACGGTGGTGTCGCGGGTGATGCCGGAGGCGTCCATGAGCTTCGCGAAGCCCTCGCCGCCCACGTAGTCGCGGGTGACCGGGTCGTTGAGATCCAGGTGCCAGTCGATCTTCACCGCGCCAGGGATATGGCCGGTCTCGTAGAGCAGCACATCCTCATCGGACTCGACGACCACGAGCCCATCAGGGCGCCCGGCGGCGAGCTGGTCGGCGAGCCACTGCGTGGTCACCAGCTTCTCGGGGTGGGTGTACTCCTGCAGGGCAGGCGTGGGATCAACAGGAACGGTCATCAGTTCACCTTTCGACGGTCGATGGCGCGCGACATGTACCCCCAGTCTGTCACCGGAGCGCGGCCAATGGCGCACCGAGCCCTTCGCCCTCGGCGGACAGCCCTCGCCTCGCCCCCTTCGCTCGCGGCGGAGAGTCCATGCCGCATCTCCCTGCGCTCGGAGCGGGCAGCCCGCACCCCTTCCCATGCGCCCGTCCGGCTCCTACGGTGGGCGCATGGAGAACCCGGATCAGGAACCCGTCATCCCCCTGCTCGATGTCACCGTTCTGGACTGCCCCGACGCGCTGCAGCTCGCGACCTTCTACGCGAAGCTCATGGGCTGGCGCGTGGAGGAGGGCAGCGACTCCGACTGGGCCGAGCTGTTGCCGCCGACCGGCCGGATCTCGGCCGACGAGCCAGGCGGGCAGGCCACCCTCGCCTTCCAGCGCATCGACGACTACCAGCGCCCGACCTGGCCGGGTGGGGAGCATCCCCAGCAGTTCCACCTGGACTTCGCGGTCTCGGACATCGACGCCGCAGAACCGCGCGCACTGGCGCTCGGCGCTGTCGTCCACGATCATCAGCCCTCCGGATCGGGCGGCTTCCGGGTCTACCTCGACCCGGCGGGCCACCCGTTCTGCCTGTGCCGCTCCGTGTGAGTAGTTGCCTCCGGTGAGTGGCCGCCTCCGGTGAGCGACCGCCCCCGGTGGGCGACCACTCCCGCGTGGGCCGGAGCCCTGACTCCGGGCCGTTCCACCTCCGGACGGGTGGAGCGGCACGGGCGACGATGAACGGATCCGAGGGACCTGTTCCCGTCGCGTTCACCGCGGCGTCCCCGGGACGTGACCGAGTGCTCCTAGCGTGGGAGCGCTTCCACCCGCGCCGCCCCTGAGGAGTCCCCGTGAGCGATACCGTCCAGACCTCCCGTCCCGAGAGCCCCGCCCGCACCGCCCCCGAGGGACGCCGCCGGCTGGTCGTGCTCTCGGTCGACGCCATGAGCGACGTCGACGTGCCGTTCGCCCGCACTCTGCCCAACTTCGCCCGCATCCTCGCCGGGGGCTGGGGCAGCGCCGAGGCGATCTACCCCACGGTGACCTACCCCAACCACACCTCGCAGACCACCGCCCGCACCGCCGACGGGCACGGCATCTACGCCAACGAGAAGGTCTCCCCGGGTGTCCGCGTGCCCGACTGGTTCTGGGACGCGCGCGACATCGCCAGCCCCACGATCTTCGACCTCGCGAAGGAGCAGGGTCTCACCACTGCGAGCGTGGGCTGGCCGGTCACCGGCTGGTCGCCCTCGATCGACATCGCGGTGCCGGAGATCTGGGACCGGGCCGGGCTCGAGCAGACCCTCGCCGTGCTGAGGGACGCCTCCACGCCCCGTGGGCGTGAGTACGTGGACCGCCACGCGGGCGAGATCAGCTGGGAGCGCAAGCAGGTCTTCGGCCGCTTCAACACCGCCGTCGCCACCGACATCCTCCGCACCGACCGCCCCGACGTGCTGTTCGTGCACCTGGTCGACGTGGACTCCGCACGCCACTCCACCGGCCGCTTCACCCCCGAGGTCAAGGAGGCATTCGAGCGCGTCGACGGCTGGATCGGCGAGATCCTCGACGCCCTCGAGGACGCAGGCATCGCGGAGGAGACCAACGTCGCGATCGTCTCCGATCACGGGCACGTCGAGGTGGGCCGCTGCTTCCGCGGCAACAACCTGCTGGTCGAGCGCGGCTTCGTGCGACTCGACGAGTCCGGGGACGTCAGCAGCTGGGACGCCTGGGTGCACGGCTGCGGGCTCACCGGCCAGCTGTATCTGAACCCTGAGGCCGACGAGACCACGCTCGAGAAGGTGCTCGCCCTGGTCGAGGACTGGGTCGAGGATCCCGAGATCCCCGTCGCGGCCTTCCACCCGCTGGCGGACATGACCGAGGACTACGGCTACGCGGGCCCCTTCCTCGGCGTGCTCGAGGGCACCAGCGGCACGAATTTCCAGAACCTGTGGGAGGGCCGCTCGCTGTACGGCCGCTTCGACGAGGACTACACCTTCCTCATCTCCCAGCACGGTCACCTGCCCGAGCAGGACATCCAGGCAGTCTTCGCGATGGCCGGCCCCGACATCGCCGAGGGCGTGCGCTTCCACCGCTGCACCGTCCCCGACGAGGCGGCGACCTTCGCCCATCTGCTGGGCCTGGAGTTCCCCGAGGCCGACGGCGCCGTGCTCGGCGAGATCCTGCGGGCCCGAGTCTGAGGGCTCAGCTCGCGCAGGCGCCGCGAGTCTGAGGATTCAGCTGGCGTAGGCCTGGAAGGACTCGCGGATCCGGTCCGGGCCGGCATCGTCGGCGAGGAGGACCTGCAGGAGGAGACGGGCCTGCGCCGGGGGCAGGAACCCTGTCATCAGCGCACCTGCCTCCAGCAGGTCCACCTCGCTGCCCGGGTAGGCGTAGTGGTGGGTGGAGGTGCCGCCCGCGGCGATGCGGGTCGCGACAGCCACGGGCGTGCCCGCCTCGAGCAGGCGGCGCAGGCGCGGCATCGCGGCGGGGGAGACGTGCCCCATCCCGACCCCGGCGATCACGAGCCCTTCCGTGGCGTGCGGCGGGAGGTGATCCAGCAGGGTGAAGTCTTCGTCCAGGCCCGCGGTCAGGATCGGGACCTCGGGGAACCGGTCCGGGGGCACGCTGTTCTCCCGGATGACCCGAGCGGCGCGGTCGAAGGGCCGGTGCAGCAGATGGAGGTCGCCCTCGTCGACCATCGCGAACGGCCCTGACGGGGCGGAGGCGAAGGCGGAGACGGAGCGGGAGGACGCCTTGGTGACCTGGTCCGCGAGGTGCACGTGGCCGTCGAACACCACCAGCACCCCCTGATCCCGGGCCGAGGGGGCTGTCGCTGCGCGCACCGCGTCGCGCAGATTCGCCGGGCCGTCAGCCCCCGGAACGCTCGCCGGCCGCATCGCGCCCGTGACCACGAGCGGTGCCGGGCGGTCCCAGTACCGGTTCAGCACGAAGGCCGTCTCCTCGAGGGTGTCGGTGCCGTGGGTGAGCACCACCCCGGCGGCGCCCTCGTCCACCGCGCGCCGGGCATGCTCGAGCACCTCGCGCAGATGCCGCGGGCGCACATCGGAGGAGGAGATGTTCGCGATCGCCAGAGCGGTCAGGTCGATACCGTCCACGAGCGTCCCGCGCAGGCGCTGACCGGCGGCCTCGTCCGGGACGGCATGCCCGCCGTCGGCCCCCTGGGTCATGAAGATGGTGCCGCCGAGGGTCAGCAGGGTGACGGCAGCTGTTTCCTGCGCCGTCGGCGCTGCCGGTGCTGCGTAACCGTCCTGCGCTGCCGCCACCGGTGCTGACGACCCGTCCGGTGCTGCCTGCGAGGGGTCCGACGTGCTGGTCACGACAGTTCCGGCTCCTCGCCCAGGTAGAAGGCAGCGGTGCGCACCGACGCCTTGCGGGCAGGCTTCTTGTCCGCCCCCGTGGCGGCGTGCGCCTCGAACCAGGCCTCCGCGGTCGAGCGGGTGAACGTCTCGCCCTCCTCAGAGCCGGCAAAGTCCCCGAGCTGGGGGATCAGGTCCACCGACGGGTCCTGCAGATGGAGCGCGAGCGCATAGAGCGCCGCATCCCAGCCGAGCCCGGTGGCTGCGGGGCCGAAGGTCTTCCAGTGGGCGTCATCCGGGACGGTGTGGCGCAGGGTGAAGCGGGATCCGGCGGGGGCTGCCTGGACTCCCTCCTCATCGGCACCTGCTGCTGGTGCTGCCTCTGCTGCGCCTGATGCGTCGACCGGGGCGACCAGCAGCTCCAGCTGACTGGTGCTCTTGCCGACGTCCCAGCTCAGCAGCAGGCGAGAGGGCTCTTCGACGGCGAGCACGGCGCCGCGGGTCTCCATATCGGGCAGCTCGTAGCGGCCGCCCTCGGTCACCTCGCCGCTCGCCCGGCCGAACCACACCTCGAGGTGCGAGCCGATGGTGAGGGCGGACCACAGCTCCTCGGGGTGCACCGGGAAGGTCTGTTCGAGCGTGACGGTGTTGCCGTCCGTGGAGAGGGTGACGGTGCGGGTGACGTCGGTCAGCTGGCTGGTGGGCGTGGCGGTCATGGGGCTCCTTCGAAGGCGATGTACAGGGCCCACTGTGTCAGGTCAGGTGGGGCCGGGTGGGTGTCAGGCCGGATCGGTGCGGCGCAGCCGCACGATGACCTCGGCGTGCTCGGTGTGCGGGAACATGTCCACGAAGCGGCCGGCGGTGATGCGCAGCGAGGGCATGGCGGCGAGGTCGGTGGCGAGGGTCGTCGGGTTGCAGCTGGAGTAGAGGACGTCGCGCACGCCGGAGTCCTCGAGCCACGTGGCCAGGCGCGGCCCCAGCCCGCGACGGGGCGGGTTGACGATCACGATCTCGGGCGGGCCCTCGGCGCCGGTGGCCGTCTCAATCGCCCAGCTGGTGGCATCCGCCGCGAGGAAGTCCGCTGCAATGCCCTGAGCGGCGGCGGCCTCGCGGGCCCCGTCGATGGCCTGCGCGGAGACCTCCACCCCGGTGACACGGGCGGCGGGGGCGGCCAGCGCCGCGTGCAGCGCGAATCCCCCGAGCCCGCAGTAGAGGTCCCAGAGCCGCGGAGATCCTTCGTGCGCGGCGGCGATCTCCGCGACCCACTCCGCAGCCTGGCGGTACAGCTTCCCGGCGACCTCGGTGTGGGTCTGGAGGAAGGACTGCGGGCGGGCGAACAGGGTGACGTCCCCGGTGCGCACAGCGATCGATGCGGCGCCGGCCAGCGGGATCTCCTGCTCGCCCTCGACCGCGGTGGTGTGGTCCGGATGGACGTTCGCCGAGACCGCGATCACGGAGGGGTGGGCTTCGAGCAGCCGGGGCAGATGCTCGCGGATCCGCTCGAGCGCCTGCTCGCTGCGCAGCACCAGCCGCAGCACATGCTCGCCGTCGGGCGAGGCGGTCACCAGCACGTTCTTGATCTCGCCGCGGCGACGGGCGACGTCATACGGAGGCACCTGTGCCCGCCGGATCAGCGCCTTGGCCCCCTCGAGCACCTCCTCGACCCCGTCCGGATAGAGCGGGCAGTCGCTGAGATCGACCCCCAGGGCCTGACCGGGCAGGGTGAGCCGAGGCTCCTGGGCGGTGCCGGCCACGGCCATCTTCCCGCGTGCCCGGAATCCGGAGTCGGCGCCGAGCAGCGGAGCGCCCCAGGTGGTGCCGGGGGACAGGAAGCGTGCGAGCAGCTGCTCGACGCGGTCACGGCCCTCGGCGATCTGGCGGGGGCGGGGGAGGTCCAGGAGGGTGCAGGACCTGCACTCACCGGACTCGAAATGATGGCACCGCACCCCAGGAGTCTACGAGGCATGGGGCAGCGGCAGGCGCCGGTGGGGGCTTCGACTGTCGGACCCCTCCGCTACCGTCGCAGGTGGGTCATGAGACGCGGCTGCACTTCTTCGACAGAGGCCGCGCGGCAACCGGAACCGAACTCGGTGCCCGTCGAGGAAGACCCGGCCGGAGAGCAGCCGCTCGTCCGGTCAGGCGGCCCGTGAGGGCCCACGTCGGAAGGCAGAAGACATGACTCGGGACAATGACCGATTGGACCTCGACCCCCTCGCCGAGACCTGGCGCGACCAGCTGATCGAGCTGGATTTGCCGGGCGTCGGCCCGATCACCGCGAGCGCGGACCCGCAGCTGCTGCTCGACGTGGAGCCCTCCGCGGACGGGAACGAGTTCACAGGCGGGAACGAGCAGGACCTCGAGAGAGGCGCCGATGAGGAGGAGGGGCTCGTCTATCGTCGGCGCCGCCCCACCACCCCGCCCGCACCGCAGATCGTGCGGTCCACGCTGCGGGATCGTCGACCGCTCGAGCTCGCCCACTCCTGGCTGGTGGTGCCGGCGCTGGGGCCGGTGCTGCCCACCCTCAGCCCGGAGGGCACGATCGTCGCTGATCTCAGCGGCGGCCAGGCACCGTTCGAGGTGCGCACGCAGCCGCCCGAGCAGCTCGCCCGACCCAGCCGGGAAGGAGCCCGGGCCGGTGCTCCCGTCGAGGGCAGGGCCCGTGCGGTCCGTCCGCCCGGGCTGAGCTGGTACCGCCGGCCCGCCGTGGCCGCCGCGCTGCGCCGCCGTGGCGGGCCGGTGGCCCTCGGAGCGCTGGTCGGGACCCAGCGAGACTGGTTCGAACCGGCCGCCGCCGCCCGCGAGGACCTGTTCGCCTCCCACCCGGATCAGGCGCTCGAGAGCGCCCTGCTGATCGCTGTCGAGCAGGGGCAGGGGGCGGTGCTGCGGATCGGGCCGGGCGGACTGGACGTGATTCCCACCGGTGCCGACCCTCGGGTCCCGGAGCTCGAGGGCCTGGACCTGCTGGTCACGGCCCGGCCTGCGCAGTGCCCGCTGCAGGGGCAGGACGGAGCAGGGCCCTGCCGGCCCCATGGCGGGCCCTGGATCCGGGCCGCGCATGCGGCACAGGTGGATTGGGAGGCACGGCGCTCCCAGGCGCTCTCCGTGCAGGGATGCGGGGTGTGCTTCGGAGAGGCTCTGCCGCCGGAGCCCGATCAGCCGCCGGTCCCGCGGCTCTCCCACCGCATGCCGGTGGCTCAGATCAGCCGCCTCCACCTGCGCGGCGGTGAGGTGGTGCGCATCGATCCGATCGTGCCTCCTCGCTGAGGCGGGCTCGCGGTGATCTGCTCAGCAGGACGCCTGCCCTGCGCTGCTCAGCAGCGCTTCACCTCTCAGCAGCGCTGGGCAGGTTGAACGAGCGCTGGGCAGGCTGATCGTTCAGGCGAACCACTCGGTGGGCGGGCCCAGGGAGAGCAGCACCGAGAACACGATCGCGACGCCGACGACGGCGATCAGCACTGCCGGGACCGGGTGGCGCAGCGCGAGGGAGACCAGGCGCTCCGGTGCCGTGCGGCCCCGCTCCTCGCGCAGCCGCCAGGTGTCGCTGAGCAGGCCGCGTCGCATCGCCGAGCGCTCGAAGGGCACCGTGAGGTAGGGGACGATCGCCGATCCGATGCCCAGCAGCAGATCCTTCAGCCGCCACTTCTGGTCGATCGCGACCAGCACCGTCACCACCCCGTAGGAGAGGAAGGTGAAGCCGTGCAGCCCGCCGCCGATGCGCACCAGCAGCTCGGTGGACTCCAGCACGTACTTCACGAACATGCCGGCCAGCAGCAGGGTCCAGGTGATCATCTCGGCGAAGGCGAGCACCCGGTAGAGGCGGGAGGGAGTCGAGAACAGGCGCATGGGGTCGATGGTGCCAGCTGGTGCTCGGGATCCGCTGGATGCGAGGCCCGACGAAAGGCGGACCCGCTGGTGGACGATCTGGGGTGTCAGGGCCGCGTGCCGAGCGTCACAGTAGGGGGATGGCGACGCACACCATCCCCGGAGAACTCTTCCTGCTGCTGACCAACGACGCGGGCCGCCAGGACTCGACCTCCTACCGGAAGCAGGCGCTCGCCGCCGCCGCGGTGGCGGAGCTGGCGCTGCGCGAGAAGCTCGCGCTCAGCGAGGAACGAGCGCCGAAGGTCCAGGTGCGCGACACCGCGCCGACGGGCCTCCCGGTGCTGGATCAGGCACTCGGCGCGCTCACCGAGCTCGACGGGAAGAAGGTCACCCACGTGATCTCCCACCGCACCATGGACCTCACCGAGGTGATCGGAGAGGGCTTCGCCGCCGTGGGTGCGGTACAGCGCAAGGACGGCTGGTTCACCACCAGCTGGCCGACCCACGACGACACCCTCGAGACGGCCCTGCGCGCCCGCCTCGCCGCCGCCGTCACCGATCCCGGGACGGCGAGCCTGCAGGACGGCATCCTGCTCGAGCTGCTGCGCGCCCTCGGCATCGCCCACCGCATTCTCAAGACTGACCTGCCGGACCTCTCCCGCCGCGAGCTCGACCAGCGGATCACGGCGCTGGACATCAACCACCCGGCGGCAAAGGCCGTCAAGAAGATCATGGAAGACATGACCGCCGTGTTGATGGTGACCACCACTGCGAGCATCGCGACCTGATCTCGTTCAGCGCCCCGCAGCGCGCTTCGTCCGTGCGGTCGCGGGCGCTGTCCACGGATCCTCCGGCCAGGGGTGGCGGGGATAGCGGCCGCGCATCTCCTTGCGCACCTCGCGGTAGGGCCCGTCCCAGAAGGAGCGCAGGTCGTCGGTGATCGCGAGCGGCCGACGGGCCGGGGAGAGCAGGTGGAACAGCACCGGCACCCGCCCCCGCACCAGGCGCGGCGTCTCGGCCAGGCCGAACAGCTCCTGCAGTTTGACCGCCACCACCGGGCGGCCGTCCTCGGCATCCGGCGCGGGATAGTCGATGCGAGCCGTGTTCCCCGACGGCACCGCGAGTCGCTCCGGGACCAGCTCGGCGAGCTCGGACGCCTCCGGCCAGGGCAGCAGCAGCCGCAGCCCGCCGGTGACATCGATGCCGGAGAGCTTCGTGGTGCGGGCCGAGAGCTGCGGGGCGAGCCAGGTCTCCAGCCTCTCCAGCAGGGAGGCCTCGTCCATCGCGGGCCAGGGCTCGCCGAGCTCGCGATGCACGAGCCCGAGCCGGGCACGCAGCGCCGTGGCCGGCTCGTTCATCGCCAGCCCCGCGAGGCCCCGGGCTCGCACCTCGGTGAGCACCGCGGGCAGCGTGTCTGCGGCGGTCGCGGTCACCGGGGTCGAGGTCAGCTCGATCGCCCCGAGCAGGCGTCGCTGCCGGGCCCGCACGGTCCCGCCCTCGAGGCGGGCGGTGCGCTCGGAGACCAGCAGCTCGGACCCGGCGAGGAAGGCGTCCTCCTCGCTCAGCGGTGCGGCGGCACGGATCACCGCTCCGGTGCCGTCGGCCGCGCGGCCCTCCGCCCGCTGTACCTCCCAGACGGCGAGCCAGTCCCGGCCCAGCAGGCCGCTGCCCTCGGGCAGCGCGGCCCGGGTGCCGGAGGCCAGGAGGTAGGAGCGGGACCCCTCGGCGGTGCGATGGGCGATCCGTTCGGGGCGGGCGAGGGCGAGGACGGCGCCGGCCTGGTGCGCCGCATCGGTGGCTGTGAGGAGCGGAGCGGCTCCGCGGCGCGGCTCGGCTCGGTGCGGCTCGCCGGAAGTGCGGGCGATGCGGGTGAGGCGGTCGCGTTCGCGGCGCCAGCGCTCGACGCCGGGCGCGCGACCGGAACGCAGGTCTGCGAGCAGCCGGGGCAGGTCCGCTCCCGTCGGCCGATGGTCGTCGGAGACGGCCGCGACCACCTCCGCAGCGGTGCGGGCCGCGTCCCTGCCCGGCAGGCGCTGCGCCCCGTCGACCAGCGCACGCGCCTCCCGCACCCCGACGGGCAGGCGGGCCACGCGGGTCCCGGAGGGGGTGGGCCTGCCCTCGTCATCGACCAGACCGAGGGCGTGCAGGGTTGCCTCCGCGGCGGCGATCTCCCCGGCGGGTGGCGGGGTCAGCAGCGGCAGGCCCTCCCCACGGGGTGTTCCCCAGCAGGCCAGCGACAGCGCCGCATCGGTGAGATCTGCCGAGGCGATCTCCGGCGGGGACTGCGCCGGCATCCCGGCCAGGTCGGACTGCGCGAAGACCCGCACCGCCGCGCCCGGGCCCTGCCGGGCGGCACGGCCCGCGCGCTGCTCGGCCGCGGCGCGCGAGGCGCTGACGGTGACCAGGCCCGACATATCCCGGCCACGGTCCCGCCGTACCTCCCGGGAGAGCCCCGCATCGACCACCAGATGCACCCCCGGCACGGTCAGCGAGCTCTCCGCGAGCGCGGTCGAGACCACGATGCGTGGCAGCTCACCGGGACGCCGACCACCGGTGGCACGGTCCTGCTGGCTGGCGGGGAGCCGGCCGTGCAGGGCGAGCACCTCCACCTCGCCTCCCACCAGGCCCTGCAGGCGGGCGACCACCTCGTCGACCTCCCGGGCACCGGGCACGAAGACCAGTGCATCGGTGCCGTGCTCCCGCTGTGCGCGGGCCGTGGTGCGGGCGAGATGGTCCAGGTACTCCCGTGTGATGCCACGGGCGTCGAGCCGCGGGGCAGGGGAGGGGGCATAGGAGACCGCGAGCGGATGCAGAGCGCTGGGGACCTCGACGATCGCCGCACCGTCCAGCACCCCCGCCACCGCCGCGGCGTCGAGCGTCGCGGACATCGCTCCGACCAGCAGGTCCTCGCGCAGATAGCGGGCCTCGGCGAGCATCCCCAGCAGCAGGTCGGTGTCCAGGGAGCGCTCATGGACCTCATCGAGCAGCACCGCGGCGACCCCGGGCAGCTCCGGCTCCGCGAGCAGACGCCTCAGCAGCACCCCCGGGGTCAGCATCTCCAGTCGCGTGCCGGCGCCCACCTCCCGCTGCCCGCGCACCGTGAAGCCCACCGGCCCGCCGAGCGTGGAGCCGTCGAGCTGGGCGATACGGCGCGCGGCTGCCCGGACTGCGACCCGGCGCGGCTGGGTGACCAGGGTCAGTCCCTCGGAGAGGTTCGCGACCAGCGGCGGCACCAGCGTGGTCTTGCCGGTGCCGGGCGGCGCGGTGACGACCATCGCGCCGCTGCGGGCCGCCGCCTCGAGCTCGCTCCGTGCGGCGGCGACCGGCAGCCCTGTGCCGATGGCGTCGAGGTCGAAGCGGTGCGGTGCGGGCGGGACGGTCGGCGGGACGGGCATCCTCCCATCATGCCGCGCCGGCGGGTGGGGGTGCTCCTCGGCTCTGCTCTCGGGCTCGCCCTCCTGGCGGCTCTCGGGCTCGCCCTCCTGGCGCCATCTCCCGGACATGCGCGCCTCGGCCGCCGTTCATCGCGCGCTGGTGGGATGCGCAGGCCCCCTCGTGATGACCCAGGAGTATCTGTGCGCCCCAGCCCTGCCCCCTCGCCGTCGGACGTCGCCGTCCGGCGTCCCACGCTTCACCGTCTCGGTGCGCTGACCGGCGCTCTCGCGTTGTCCGCACCACTGGTCTCCGCCGTCGTGCTCGCGCCGTCGGCCCCCGCGTTCGCCGCCCCGGCCGACGTGCAGATCTCCGAGGTCGAGTCTGATGACCCCGACGGCGGCGAGGACTGGGTCGAACTGGTGAACACCGGTGCCGGGCCGGTGGATCTCTCCGGCTGGTTCCTCAAGGACGACGACGATGCCCGCGACTGGACGATCCCCGCCGGCACCGTGCTCGTCGCCGGCGAGCACCTGGTCCTGGACCATGCGGATGCGGTTCCTGGCGGCTTCGACTTCGGGCTCGGCAAGGCTGACATCGCCCGGCTCTTCGCCGCCGACGGCACCACGCTGATCGATTCCCTCGCCTGGACCGAGCACGCGCCCACCAGCTACATCGTGATCGACGGCGAGGTCACCGCCTCCGCCGAGGTCACCAAGGGGTCGGCGAACTCCGGCCCGTACGTCCCACCGCCGGCCGCCGAGGAGCACCCGGACGCCGAGGCGATCCGCGTGACCGAGGTCGTCTCCGAGGGGGATGACTGGGCCGAGATCATGAACGTCTCGGACCGCACGATCGACCTCTCCGCCTGGTACCTGCTGGACGAGAAGGACCTCCCCGCCGAGGTCCCCGCCGTCGTGCCCGCTGGCACCGAGCTCGCCCCCGGTGAGCGCTACCTGTTCCAGGGGATGCCGTTCGGGCTCGGCAAGGGTGACCAGGCACGGATCTTCGCCCCGAACGGCTACCTGGTCGACGGCACGAAGTGGCCGGAGGACACTCACGCCTTCCCGTCCTGGCAGCGCTGCGGCGGGGGCGAGGGCGAGTTCGGCAGGAGCCACGTCGCGACCCCTGGGGCTCCGAACGCCTGCGGCGATGGGGTCATCAACGAGACGAACTCCAGCGGTGATGACTTCGTGGAGCTGAAGAATCTCGGCTCCGAGCCCGTGGACCTGAGCGGCCACCGGATCCTCGACTCCGACGACGAGCACGTCCACACGCTGCCCGCCGGCACCGTGCTCGCGCCGGGTGCGCTGCTGCTGATCACCGGCGACGAGCTCGGCTACGGACTCGGCGGTGAGGACCAGGTGCGCCTGCAGGACGCCGACGGCACGCTGCTCGGCCAGGTCTCCTGGACCGAGCACGTCACCGAGTCCAACGCCCTGTGCGACGGCGAGCACGTCCCCTCCCGGACCGCCACCCCGGGCGAGGAGAACGACTGCGGCACCGCCGAGCCCGTGGTCACCACGGCGCTGCCCACCGACGGGGACGTCACCGTCCTCGACGACGCGGGGGAGTGGGGCGAGGACCTCTCGGGTCTGGACCTGCAGATCCTCGAGGACGGCAGCACGGTGCTCTGGGGTGTCAACAACGATGCCGGCCAGATCTCGCGCCTGGTCCCGGCGCCTGACGGCACCTGGCAGCAGTCGGAAGGCTGGCCCACCGGCGGCAAGCACACGCTCTTCGCCGATGGCACCGGAGAGCCCGACGGAGAGGGCATCTCCGTGGGCGCGGACGGGCGGATCTACCTCTCCGTGGAGCGGGACAACGCCGCCAAGGGTGCCTCCCGCAACACCGTGCTCGCCTATGACACGAGCGCCGAGGGGGACGTGCTGACCGCAGCCTCCGAGTGGGACCTCACCTCCGTGCTGCCGGCGACCTCCGCGAACGGTGGCCTCGAGGGCATCGAGATGGTGCCTGCGAGCGCCTTCGCGCAGCTGGGCGCCGAGGTCCCGGTCGCCGAGGCCTACGCCTTCGTGGTCCTCGAGGACACCGGCGACGTCTACGCCCTCGCCCTGCAGGCCGGGGGCGACGCCGTGCTGGTGGCGACCCTGCCTTCTCCGCTGCCCGGCCTGATGGCACTGGACCATGACGCCGCCTCGAACACCCTGTGGGCCTTCGCCGACGAGGCCCTCGACGGCGTCTCCGTGCAGTACCAGCTCGGTGCGGCTCCAGTGGTCGCCTCCGCGGTGTTCGCCCGCGCCGACGGCATGCCCGCCCAGTTCGCGAACGAGGGCGTAGCTCTCGAGCCGACCGAGGTCTGCACCGACGGCGTGCGCCGGGCCTGGTTCGCCGATGACGCGGATACCGACGGGCACGCGCTGCGCGGGATCGGCCTGCTGGACCCGGCATGCGAGCGTGCGACTGAGGTGACGCCGGAGCCCGGTCCTGCCCCGGAACCAGGCGCGGGTGACGAGGCGGGCGACCAGGAGGGTGGCCAGGATGCTGATCCTGTGCCAGCACCCACGCCGAACGATGGCGGCGACCCCTCGGCATCTCCCGGGGCTGAGGGCGACCGTCCCGGGGCTGCGGCCCCGGGTGGCGCTCAGGTCTCCGTCAGCGCCGAGGGCGAAGCGGGCTCCGAGGGGGCGCGCTCGGGAGTGCTGGCCCGGACCGGCGTGAGCGCGGCGGCGATCGCTGCGACGGCGCTGGGTCTCGTGGCTGGCGGGTTCTGGCTGGTCCGTCGCTCCCGCCTGGCCTGAGCCCCGAGCGGAGGGTGCGCGGGGGCGCTCAGTCGATGAGGTCGAACTCGACCTGCTGGGTGTCCCCGCAGACGCTGGTGACGGAGATCGTCCACAGGTCGATGGTCACGCTCTCCCCGAGGGTGACCGCCTCGACCTCCCGCGGGCTGCCCTCACCGACGGTGGCTGCCAGCTGGGCGTCCTCGCCCTCGATGCCCACCACGTCGATGGTGAGCGTCTCCCCGGCGCGCCCCGGCAGCTCAGGCGTGGCCGTGCTCCCGACCTTCCCGAGGTAGGCGCCCTCACCCGAGCAGGCCGCCGGCGGGGCGAAGCCCTCAGGGGCGGGAGTGACCGGATACGGCTCCGGGGGAACTGCGGCCGCAGTCTGCCCGCCGCCATCAGAGGCACTCCCGCCATCAGAGGCACTCCCGCCATCAGAGGCACTCCCGGCATCGGTGGTGCCGCCGCCGTCGGAGGCTGCGGAGGGCGCGGAGGCGGGAGTCGGCTGTTCCGGGCCCGGCGCGCTCTCCCCGCAGCCGGCGGCGAGCAGCGTCACCGCGAACAGGGCCCCGGCGAGACGGGCGGCGGACGGACGGATGACGGTGGAGCGAGCAGGCACACGGATCCTCACGGAGGGCGACGTCGACGAGTGCAACGCTAGCGGACGGCTCCGGCATGCCACCATCTCAGGGGTGAGCACACCTCGACCGCGACCGACCCCCAAGATCCTGCGCGGGATCAGCGATCCCGCGCGGCGAGTGCGGCCGGTGGACTGGAGTGCGAGCGGACGGCCCCCCGGGAGCGAGACGAACCGGGTGAGCGAGCCGGCAGCGGATCAGGGCTCAGATCGGGAACGGGCCACAGCCGGGGAGCGAAGCCCGTCGGCCCAGCTGCCGCCGCGCCGCGCCCGCACCGTCGAGCTCCCGCGCCCGGTGCCGAGCGCACCGCCGGGCGCCGTGCACACGCTGAGCGCCGAGGATCCGCGCCCCGTGCCGCGGCCGCTGCGGATCACCGACGCGGACATCCGCTCCGTCGGGGTGGCCGGGCTGCCCACGGAGCAGATCGTGCAGACGGTCGCCGATCCGGAGGACGCCTGGACTGCGGATGCCGGCGCGAGCGACCACTTCCTCCGCGCGGAGCTGGTGGTGCAGGTGCGCCGGGCGGACAACGCCGTGATCGGCCTGTTCTCGACCCGCTATGCGCTGTCCGTGCGCCCGGCGGAGTACGAACCCGCCCTGGACATCGCCGAGGCAGCGGCCGGACCGAGCACCCGGGGTGGGCAGGGGACCCGCCATCCCACCTCTCGGCGCGAGCTGCTGCGCCGGATGGAGGATGCGGGGTTCGTGGTCACCCCGGGCTCCACCCACGGCCGGGTCACCCATCCGCAGCATCCCGGGCTGGTGCTGCCCTTCGCCTCGACGCCCTCGGACCGCCGCTTCACCCGGCATGCGGTCGCGCAGATCCGGCGCGTCTTCGGGATCGACCTGCGGCACTGACGTCAGCTCAGCCTGAGCCTCGGGCACGCAGGATGCTGTACGACGTGTGCCCGAGGGCGCGCAGCAGCTGGATCATCCGGTCGAAGGCGATCGCGCCGGCGACCGCTCGCATCACCTGCACGTCGTCGCTGACCTCCGTGCCGGGCTGCCCGGACTGATCCCGGATCGAGGCGATGTCGGCCCGAGCGATCTCGGCCATCGGCTCGGCGTAGCGGCGCAGCGTCTCGAGATCCGTCGGCATCCCCCAGCTCTCGAGCGAGCGCAGGAGCGCATCCAGCGCCCACCGCGGTGCGGTATGTGCATCCGGCCAGCCCAGGTGCGAGAGCAGCGGGGTGATCGACGGGTGCTCCAGGTGGCCCTCCGCTGCGGTGTCCGGTTCCTCGACGGGCAGGCCCAGGACGATCAGCTGGGCCGCGCCGAGTGCGCTGAGCAGCGTCTGCTCGGGGTCGTCCAGGATCGCGGTGAGCTGTGCGATGCGGGTGATCGGGGCCCCTGCGACCTCCCGCAGGACCTGGATCAGCTCGAGGCGCTCGAGATGGGCGGGCCCGTAGTCCTGCCGGGTCGCGGTGAGCCGCTCCCCGGCGGGAAGCAGCCCCGCGCGCCGGTAGTACTTGATCGAGGCGGTGGAGACCCCACTGGCCTCGGACAGCTCTGCCAACAGCATCGCAGGACCTCCGGGTCTGTGCGTCGTGGCGACCGTGGATAGTGTGCCGACCAGCAACTATCTTGATGGCGCGGCATGGGATAGCGGAACTATCGTGCACCCCATGGACGCCTTCACGCCAGTGATCACCCTGCATGCCCTCGCGGCCACCTACGTGCTGGTGCTGGGTCCGCTGCAGATCCTGCGTCGCCGCCGAGACCTCGCCCATCGGCTGGTCGGGGTCACCTGGGTGGCGGCGATCCTCACGGTGTGCATCTCGAGCTTCTGGATCGCGCCCGACGGCTTCTCGTGGTTGCACGGGCTGTCGATCTGGACCCTGGTGTGCATGGTCGTGGCGATCCTCGGGATCCGTGCCGGGAACGTGGGCGTCCATCGCGGCTTCATGATCGGCTCCTATCTCGGGACCCTCGCAGCCTTCGCCTTCGCCGCCCTGGTCCCGGCGCGGCTGATCCCGCAGCTGCTGCGCAGCGAGCCGTTGATCGTGGTGATCACCGCTCTCGGGGTCGGCGCCCTCGTGCTCCTCGTCCACGTCAGCGTGGTGCGGACGGCCGGGCAGCATCCGCAGCGCGCGCAGGGTGATCTCAGCAGCACCGGCGTCTGAGACCGACCGGAGATCTCCGCGGACGGCGCATCGCGGTCTCGGATGGCGCATCACGATCCCCGGACAGGAAATGTGTCTCAGGACAGAAAAGTGTCCTCGGGACAGAAAAGTGCCCCGGCTCGTCCCCACGAGCCGGGGCCATCCCTTTCCCCCGCGCCCCCGGATTGTCGGAGCCTGCTTCCTCCTCAGTCGGCAGGTCCTCCGGTGACGCGTTGAGACCAGTAGACCCCGGCTTCCGGAAAAACCACTGGGGTGAGGCTGGTCAATCCCTGAGTGCGACGGCCTGCGATGCGTGATGTGCTCGTGGCCTGCGCGGGGATCGGTCCAGACCGGTTGGTCGCTCAGCCCACGGGGAAGCTGAGCTCCTCGCCACCCGTGCCCACCTCATCGGTGTAGCTGATCTCCTCGAGCACCATGTCCTCGGGCACATCCGCGTAGAGCAGTGCGGTCGCCTCCTCGCCGGGAGCCACCTGCGGCCCCGAGGTCGAGAACGAGGCGTAGCGCAACGGATGATCGGTGCCCGCGTCGTCGTAGAAGCGGAAGTTCGCGCCCGCCAGGCCGATGTCCTCGGTGCCGTTGTTGGTGATGGTCACGGCCACGCCGATGAACTTCCCGTTCTCGGTCTCCAGGGTCTCGTCCTGGGTGTCCAGCGTGGCGCCCTCCGAGGGCGCGGAGACATGGATCGAGAACGAGGAGCCCGCGCCCGAGGTGGGATCTGCCGAGGGATCGTCGCTGGGCGTCTCGATCGGATCGTCGGTCGGATCATCGCTGGTGGGGTCATCCGTCGGATCATCGTCCGTGGTCGGATCCTCGGACGGGGTCTGGCTGGAGCTGGGACCGCTGGTGGGGCCCTCGCCGCCACCGTCGCGGGAGAACAGCCAGAGACCGGCGCCGATGACCACCACCAGGATCGTCACCAGCAGGAGACAGCCGCAGGCGACGCCCACGTACAGGCCGGTACGGCTCTTCTGCGGAGGTGCGCTCGGCACGCCGTAGGGGTTGCTCATGGTCTCCTCCACGATGACGCTCGATTGATGGTGCCCACGGTATCGGCAGGTCCACCGGCGCGCGATGGGGAGAACTCCCCCGGGACCAGACCGACCTCTGCGGTACTGTCGGAGAGCCGGACTGCCTCGCCACGGCGCAACGGTCCGGTCGAGTTCGCTCCCTACGACGCCCTACCGCACCAGACGCCTTCCGCACCACGAGGAGACTGGCCATGTTGACCAGATTGCATGATGCGCTGCGACTGCGCACCTCACCCGTGATCTTCTTCGGCTCGGCGGCGATCATCATCGCCTTCGTGATCGGCACGATCGCCTTCACCGAGCCGATGGGCAGAGCGACCAGCGCCGCCTCGGACTGGTTGCTGACCAACCTCGGATGGTTCTACATCCTCGGCGTCACCGTCTTCCTGGGATTCCTCATCTTCATCGCGGCCGGTCGCTTCGGCCGCGTGAAGCTGGGACCGGACGACGAACCGCCGGAGCACTCCGGTGGTGCCTGGTTCGCGATGCTCTTCGCCGCTGGCATCGGCTCGATCCTCATGTTCTGGGGTGTCGCCGAGCCGGTCAGCCACTTCGGTGACCCGCCGCGCGCCACCGAGCTCGGCATCGAGGCCAGCTCCCTGGCCGCCGCGCGGGACGCCATGAACTTCACCTACTACCACTTCACGCTGCACACCTGGACGATCTTCGCCCTGCCGGCGCTGTGCTTCGCCTACTTCATCCACAAGCGGAACCTGCCGCCGCGCGTCAGCTCGATCTTCCAGCCGCTGCTGGGCGAGGGCATCCACGGCCCTATCGGCAAGACCATCGACATCATCGCCATCATCGGCACCGTGTTCGGCATCGCCGTCTCGGTGGGCCTGGGCACGCTGCAGATCAACGGTGGGCTGAACCAGCTGTTCGGGGTCCCTGAGAGCGCCGGCTGGAACCTCATCATCATCGGCGTGGTCTGCGGGCTCGCACTGATCTCGGTGTCGATGGGCCTGGACAAGGGCATCAAGGTGCTCTCGAACTTCAACATCGTCGTGGCCGTGCTGCTGCTGCTCTTCGTGCTGTTCGCCGGTGGTGCCACGCTGTTCATCCTCAAGGGCACCTTCGAGTCGTTCGGCAACTACCTCGTGGCTCTGCCGGAGCTCGCGCTGTGGAACGACACCTTCGCGAACACCGGCTGGCAGAACACCTGGACCGTCTTCTACTGGGCCTGGACCATCACCTGGTCGCCCTTCGTGGGCATCTTCATCGCCCGCATCTCACGGGGCCGCACCATCCGCCAGTTCGTCACCGGCGTGCTCGCCGTCCCCTCGGCCTTCTCCGTGATCTGGTTCGGGGTCTTCGGCTACGCGAGCTTCGACATCGAGCTCAACGGCGAGGGCGGGCTGGTCGATCGGGTGGTCGGCGACGGGGACATCCCCGGCGCGCTGTTCGCCTTCCTCGACCAGTACCCGGGCGCGTTCGTCATCTCGGTGATCGCGATCATCCTGGTGGTCATCTTCTTCGTCACCTCGGTGGACTCTGCCGCCCTGGTCACCGACTCGATGGCCAACGGGCACGAGGACTTCAACCCCCTGGGGCAGCGCATCTTCTGGGGCGTGGCCATCGCGCTGGTCACCGCCGCCCTGCTGGTGTTCTCGGGCTCCGACGGGCTGGAGGCGCTGCAGTCGACGATCATCCTGGTGGGACTGCCGTTCTTCATCATGGGCTGGTTCCAGATGTACGCCCTGCTGCGAGCCCTCCGCGAGGACGCCGGGGAGCTGCCGCCGATCCGCACCCGGGAATGGGCGCAGGTGCTGCCGCCGGAGGAGTACGAGCGCCGCGAGGAGGACGAGGAGTACGACACTGACGACTACGTCGTGGAGCCGACCTTCACCTCGGAGGTGCCGGTGATGAGCGACATCTACGAGGAGTCCGCCGAGGACGGCGCCGATCCGTCGGCGGTGGGAACCGGGACCCTGCCCTCGCGCACCGGCAGCGCGAGGGCAGAACTTCCGGAGCAGGGGCGGGACGAGTCCCGCTGACCGAGCTCCGCTGAGCGGCGGGAGAGCACGACGCAGAAGGGCCGACGCCCGCGAGAGCGGTGCGTCGGCCCTTCTGCGTGCCGGAGGCGCGAATCAGGAGGGATCGACCTGATGCTTGTCGGCGCTGCGGCGGTAGTACATCGCGAGCACGGCGCCGGAGAGGTTGTGCCAGATCGAGAAGATCGCGGCGGGCAGCGCGGCGGTCGGGCTGAAGGCGCTCGCGGCGAGCGTCGCGGCCAGGCCGGAGTTCTGCATGCCGACCTCGATGGAGGTGGTGCGGGCGGCGCGTTCGCCCTGGCGGAGGAGGCGGGCGGCCCAGTAGCCGAGCAGGTAGCCCACGCCGTTGTGCAGCACCACTGCGAGCAGCACGATGCCGCCGGCGGTGACGATCGCCTCGGTGGAGCCGCTGACCACGGCGATGACCACGAGCGAGATGCCGGCGACGCTGACCCACGGCAGCGCGGGCAGGATCTTGTCCACCAGCGTGCCGGCGATCAGCCGGATCACGAGGCCGCCGATGACCGGGATGAGCACCATCTTCACGATCGACATCGCCATCGCTCCGGCATCCACGGGCAGGTAGGAGCCCGCGAGCCACAGGGTCAGCATCGGGGTGAACAGCGGGGCGAGCAGCGTGGAGATGGAGGTCATCGTCACCGACAGGGCGGTATCGGCTTTAGCCAGGTAGGCGATGACGTTCGAGCTGGTGCCACCTGGGGCGGAGCCCACCAGGATCACGCCGACGGCGAGTTCCGTCGGGAGCTGCAGCAGCACGGCGATGCCGAGTCCGATCAGCGGCATGATCACGTACTGGGCGATGACGCCGATGAGGACCGGCAGCGGTCGCTTCACGACCAGGGCGAAGTCGGGCACCGTGAGGGTGAGGCCCATGGCGAACATGATGATGCCCAGGTAGATGCTGGTGAACTGCGCCAGCGACTGACCGACGCTCGGCACGAAGAAGCCGAAGGCCGCGGCAGCGAGGATCAGGGCGGGGAAGACGGTCACCGCGATGCGCGCGGAGCGGTCCTCTGAGGTGCGGGCGGTGGACGCAGCGGGGGGTCGCGTCTCCGTGGTCGAGGGGGATGGAGTGCTCATGCCCCGCATGGTATCGCCCGATGAGATGGCGTCCCATGATGTGGACCACCAGTTGCCGCGTGTGGATCACGTCACTCGAGCCTGCGGCACCGATCCGCGGTCCCGACCGCGGTCAGCGATACTCCATGCCGGGGATCTCCTGCCGCGCGCGGAGCCCGTTGCCGGGCAGCTTCCGCACTCCGTGCCGCAGGTACTCCCGGGCCAGAGGGGGAGGACATCCCGCCCGCTCGAGCCCGGCGCGCAGCTGATCGGCGATCTCTTCCGCTGCGGGGGAGGCGAACACGATGATCCCGCGTCCTGGGACCGGGGGCCGTGCGGTGCCGGAGAGCTCGGAGTCGCGGTCGGGGCCCAGGAAGCTGACGGCGTGGTCAGCCCCCGGCCCCAGGAAGAGGTGGGCGCTCGAGGGGCGACGGAAGCGACGGTCCCATGTCGGCTGGAGGCTGTCGATCCCCGTGTGCACGCGAAGGGTCGCCGGGTGGATCTCGGTGAACCGCAGCTCCCGGGGACGGCCTGCGAGGATGCTCCGCCCCACCACCACGCCGCCGGCATGTACATCCAGATGCGCAGAGCCGCTCCACAGCAGATATGCCGCCATGGCCGCGGTGATGATGACGCCGATGAGGGTGACGAGCAGCAGCTCCGGCAGCCTCCACACCCCGGCCACGACGAGCGTGACCAGGATGATCAAGGGCCCGACGCTCAGCCAGCCGATCGCCGCGAGGATCGGGACCCGCGTGCGATATCGCTGCAGCCGAGGGCCGAGAGAAGTCTGCTGTGCCATGGGAGCCGAGTATGGCATCGGGGCGCCGGGGAAGGTCACGCGGGGTCGGGCGCCGCGGCGTGCTCGCCGGTGATGAGCTGGCCCAGGGCATCCCGCAGCGACTCGGGCCCGACCTGCGCGATCCGGAGCACGGCGGAGTCATCCGGGGTGGCGGTGACGGAGTCGGCGACGACCACGTGCACGGCCTCGTCGGTGGCGTGGAAGGAGGCGCTGCGGGCCGTCGCGCTGTCGGGGGTCGAGGTGACGACCTGGGTGAGATGGCGGGTGCCCTCGGCGATTCCCGCGCCCCACTCCTCGGGCGGCGCTCCCGCGGAGACCTCCCGCATCTCCGAGTCTGTGGAGGCGACGCCTCGGGGGTCCACGACCCGCACGAGGCGTTCGCCGACTGCAGGCGTGGGCAGGACGGCGAAGGAGTGGAGACCCTCGGCGGTCACCGTCTCCTCGAGGGTTACCCCGACGCTCTGATGGTAGAAGTAGCAGCGCAGCTCCCGGGGTGCGTCCTCGACGTAGATCGTGCGCAGCGCGGTCGTCACCGCGACGGCGCTGCGGCGCAGGACGAGCGTCCCGGCGGTCGTGGGATCTGCGACCAGTGCCTCATCGGCGATCTCGGGCTCACGTTCCTCGAGCTCGGCGGCGACCGCCTCGGGGACCAGCTGGTGGCGACGCATCAGGATCCGTCGCACGCTCGCGGCACCGGCCTCGACCCCGCCGGGATGCTGCTCCGCCCAGGGCATCCACACCTCGGAGTCGGGGAGCCCGGTCTCCTGCAGGAGGACAGCGAGCTCCTCGTCCAGAAAGGATCCGAGCTCGACGCGCTCGCGCGTGCCGTCTCGCAGGACGGAGGCCGCGGCGCTCAGGGAGCGGCGGGTGTGAAGGGTGTCGTGATCGGTGGTGGTGTGCGGCGTGGTCATCTCTGCCTCGGGGTCGGGGTGGGAACGGTGGTGGGAACGGGAGGGTGGGGTTCGTCAGACGAGCAGGGGGTTCCAGCGCTTGGTGTCGAAGCCGTCGTTCATCGTGTCGGAGAACCAGTCGCCGACCTCGCGGCTCAGGTCGAAGTCGAAGAACTCCTCGCCTGCCCAGTCGGCGATCGAGATGACGTCGGCGACCAGTCCGATGCCGATGGTGACGGGGTGGGGGATGTACCCCACCAGTCCGGCGACGCCCAAGATGGCCTCGACCGGATCGTCGGCGTTGATGATCCCGTCGATCGTGAGGGGGATGTCGACGATCGGGATGAGCTTCGAGATCCGCTTGAATCCCTTGGATTCGAGCAGCCGGCCGAGCTTCTTGTCGAACTCGGCGCC
The DNA here is from genome assembly GCF_052378395.1 of Brachybacterium sp. AOP29-B2-41. Taxonomy (NCBI): domain Bacteria; kingdom Bacillati; phylum Actinomycetota; class Actinomycetes; order Micrococcales; family Dermabacteraceae; genus Brachybacterium; species Brachybacterium sp. AOP29-B2-41. The sequence goes on along the minus strand of NZ_JBQSXR010000006.1, from coordinate 14,762 downwards.
GTTCCACCAGTTCTTCAAGCGGCTCCCACCCTCTCGGAAGGCGGGCCAGTCGATCCTGCCCTCCTTGAGCCCGTCCCAGATCGCCTGGGCGGTGTCCGTGAGGATCCCCCAGCCGGCCAGAAGCGTGCCGCCGAGGTCCTTGAGGGTCTCCCAGAGGCCGTCCTCGGGTTCCGAGACGTCGTCCTGTTCCTGCGCCTCGTCGCGCAGCTGGCGTCCCATCTCCTCGATGGCGGTGTAGAGATCGCGCGCCTCGTTCGAGATGCGCTCCCACTCCGCGTAGAACGCATCGGCGTCAGGCCCCTCCCAGGACGGACGGTTGAAGGCGAACATGCTGTTGCCGACGCGCTTGAACTCGTCCTCCATCGAGTCCGAGCCCCGCTCGAAATCGCGGTAGAGGTCCTGCAGCTGCTCGGTGTCCGCCCCCCAGAACTCGCCCATGTCCGTATATCCCCCTGATGAACCCTGCGTGCGCCTGGTGCGCCCACTGCTGGTTCGCAACGGTAAGCGCGCCGAGCGGACGGCGCGATGGGGAGAGCTCCCCATCGGTCGCCACGGCGGGACGAGCCGGGTTCAGCCGCGCTGGCGGGCCGGGACCGGCCAGGCGTGCACCGGCTCGCCGGTGTCCACCGCGGACCGGTAGAGACGGGTCATCTCCGCCAGAGCCTCGGATCGTGTCGCACCGCGCAGCTCGAGCGAGGTGACGGTGTCGATCTGCCAGCGGGCGCCGTTGCGGCCGGTGCGGGCACGCTCGGAGAGGATGCCGTCATAGCGCTCGACCACGTCCGCATCCGCACCGAGGTTCCGCAGTCCCTCCATGGCCTGGGGTATCAGCTGCTCGAGCAGCAGATCCGCCACGCGCACCCTCCCCACCTTGGGCCACCGCACCCGGGCTTCGAGGCCCCACCGGGCGCACTGCTGGAAGGCCTCGGCGGCTTGCTCGAAGCTCATCCGGGACCACAGCGGCCGTCGCTCATGGACCAGCGAGTGGAGGATGCCGTAGAAGAACGCGGCATTCGCGGCCATGTCCGCGGGCGTCGGCCCCGCCGGCAGCAGACGGTTCTCGAGCCGCAGGTGCGGGAGGTCGACGCCGGGGTCGTAGATCGGCCGGTTCCAGCGCCAGACGGTGCCGTTGTGGAGCATGAGCTCATGCAGCCGCGGTGAGGAGCCCTCGGTGAGCAGGGGTTCCTCAGCCATCTCCCGCGACTCGGGGATCAGCGCCGGGAACAGCCGCACGTTCTCCTCGAAGAGGTCGAACATCGAGGTGATCCAGCGCTCGCCGAACCACACCCGCGGGTGTACGCCCTGGGTGGCGAGCTCGGGCGGGCGGGTGTCCAGAGCCTGCACGAAGGTGGGGATGCGCGTCTCGTGCCACAGCCGCCTGCCCAGCAGGAAGGGCGAGTTCGCGGCGAGCGCCACCTGTGGTCCGGCGATCGCCTGAGCGGCGTTCCAGGCGGCGGCGAACTGCTCCGGAGGGACCTGCAGGTGCAGCTGCATCGAGGTGCAGGCGGATTCGGGCGCGATCGAGTCGAACGTCGCGTCCAGGCCCTTGCCCTTCCCCTCGCCCTCGATGCTCAGGTAGATCTCTTCCCCGCGCGCTTCGAGGACGCTCTTCTCGAGCGCCTCGTAGCGGGCGCCCGGGGCGCGCCATTCGTCGCCCGAGAAGAGCTCCTCGGTGATGGTGGGCAGGTGCCCGATGGGGATCACCCGTGCGCCACGGGCCTGGGCGGCGGCATCTGCGCGGTCGATCTTCTCGGTCAGTTCGCGTTCGAGGGCGCGCAGCCCCTCACCCTGCGGGCGGGAGACAGGCAGGTTCGCCTCGAGGTTGTAGCGGCCGATCTCGTGGACGTAGTCCTCGTCGTCCAGATCCTCGAGCAGCAGATCGGAGATCAGGGCTGGAGCCATGGTGTCCGTCTGGGCGAGGTTCATCTCGAGCTCGACCCCGACGGTTCCCTCGTCCACGAACTCGGCCGTGTCCAGGAAGGTCTCGAAGAGGTCGAGGTTCCGACGCAGCTCCCGGCGGTAGCGCGTGCGCTGGGAACGGGTGTACTCGGTGCTGCCGATCTCGCGTCCCATGGTGACCTCCAGTTGGTGGCGGGATGATGGCGCTCATCCAAGCACGTCCGCACCGCGGGCACGTATGCAGATGGCTATTGTGATCGTCTCACCTCACCAGGGCCGGTACCGGCCCTGCCGTCTCCAGAGCGCGCAGGGCCGGGTCGATCCCGTCCGGGCACCCTGGCAGGCCGGCATCAGCTCGGGGTACTCGAGCTCGCCGGGATGGGCACGGCCGTCCTGGTCACGCTGGATCGTGCGCACCAGATGCTCATCGTGCAGGACGTACCCGTTCCAGAAGATCTCGCAGTCGCAGCCGGCGCCCACCTGGCGCAGGCGCCGCACCAGAGCGGTCGCCTGCGGCGCCCGCAGGTCTCGGTAGCGGCGGGCCCAGCGCAGCCCGCGACAGCCGTGCTCGAGCATGCGGAACACGTAGCACAGCAGGCACTCGGGCGGGACGGGGTCGGTCAGCTGAGCCGAGAGATCCCGCAGCATCTCCTCGGCCGCCGTCAGCGGTGTATCGGTCATGACGGCAGTGCACCATCGCAGCCGTCCGCAGCGCCGCGTCCGGGTTCGGGATGTGGATGACCAGGCGTTGTGGAGGAGAGGCCGGGGCCGGAGACGTTGCTGAAGTGACCGCTGCGGAATATCGTGGCAGCACCCATCCGTTCGGCGAAGGAGCCTGCGATGTCGGACCTCAAGCACCGCTACGACCACGTGATCATCGGAGGCGGCATCGCCGCGGACCGAGCGGCCCGGGCGATCCGTGAGGCGGACCCCGACGCCACCATCGCGATCCTCTCTGCGGATCCCCACGCTCCCGTCTACCGCCCGGCCCTGTCGAAGGCCCTCTGGCATGGCGAGGACCCCGATCCTCGCAGCCAGGAATTGCACACCGCGGAGGAGACCGGCGCCGAGCTGTTCACCGGCACCCTGGTCACCGAGCTCCTGCCCGCCTCCCACAGCGTGGTCACCGCCCGCGGGAACCGCACCCATTTCGGGAAGGTGCTGCTGGCCACCGGGGCCTCGCCCCGTCGGCTCCCGGGGCTTCGCGATGACCGGGTCGCCTACCTGCGCACCGTCGGGGATTACCGGCATCTGCGCCGGCTCGCGGTGGACGGTGCCCGCGTCGTGGTGGTCGGTGGCGGGTATATCGGCTCCGAGGTCGCCGCGGCGCTGACCCGCACCGGTGCTGCGGTGACCCTCGCCCATTCCGGAGAGCGGCTCCTGGAGCATCTGTTCCCCGCCTCGATCTCCGACCATGTCCAGCAGACCTTCACCGCGCACGGGATCACCATGGTGCCCGGATTCCGCCTGGCCGGAGTCGATGCCGGTGAGAAGCTCGTGCTGCGTGCGGAGGACGGTCGCAGCCTCGATGCAGATGTCGTCGTGCTGGGCCTGGGCGCGTCACTGAACACCACCCTCGCATCACATGCGGACATCGACCTCGAGCAGGGGGCGGTGGTGGTCGACCCTCAGCTGCGCACCAGCAAGCAGGATGTGTACGCCGCCGGCGACATCGCTCTGTTCGACGACCCGCTGCTGGGGCTGCGACACGTCGAGCACGTCGACCATGCCGAGGCCTCCGGCACCGTCGCCGGCAGGAATATGGCGCGCGCCCTGCTGGACGACTCGCTGGCGCCGGAGGAGTACTCCTATACGCCGCTGTTCTTCTCCGACCTCTTCGACGACGGGTACGAGGCGGTGGGACGACTCGACGCCGAGCTGGAGATGCGCGAGGTGTGGAATGCGGAGCGCAGCGCCGCGGTCGTGTACTACCTCGAGGACGGCGCGGTCGAGGGCGTGCTGCTGTGGAACACCTGGGACTCGGTGCCCCGAGCCAGCGACGTCATCGCCGCCTCACAGGAGGGCCAGCTCCCCGCGGACTCGCTCGAGGAGCAGATCATCCCGGGCGGCTGAGAACTCGGCGCAGTCCCCCCGTACACTTCCTGCGTGGCTGATCAGAACCAGGAAATCCCCGCAGATGCCCCCACCCGGGCCGTGATCCTCGCACGCGGGCTCGGCACCCGCATGCGCCGAGCGGACGACACCGCACAGCTCGATGAGCAGCAGGCCCAGGTGGCCGCCAGCGGGGTGAAGGCCCTGATCGACGTGGGTCGCCCCTTCCTCGACTACGTCATCTCCGTCCTCGCCGACGCCGGCGTCACGGAGCTGTGCCTGGTCATCGGCCCGGAGCACGACATGCTGCGCGAGTACGCCGCCCGCATCAGCGGCGGCCGGGTGAGCGTGACCACCGCGATCCAGGCCGAGCCTCGCGGCACCGCCGACGCCGTCGCCGCCGCCCGCGACTTCGCCGGAGACCAGCGCGTGATCGTGCTGAACTCCGACAACTACTACCCGCGCGAAGCGCTCGCCGCTCTCGCCGCAGCTCCCGGCAGCGCACTGGTCGGCTTCGACCGTGCCGCCCTGGTCCGGAGCTCGAACATCCCCGCCGATCGCATCCGAGCCTTCGCGCTGATTGCAGCCGATGCTGAGGGCCACCTGCGCGACATCGTCGAGAAGCCCGATGACGAGACCCTCGCCGCCTACGGTGAGGACGCCCCGGTCTCGATGAACGCCTGGCTGTTCACGCCCGCCATCTTCGATGCCTGCGAGCGCATCGAGCCGTCGGTGCGCGGGGAGCTCGAGATCATCGACGCCGTCCGCCTGCTGCTGGAGGAGGGAGAGGCGTTCACGGTGGTCCCCGCTGCGGTGGGTGTGCTGGACATGTCCTCCCGCGGCGACGTCGCCGCAGTCCAGGCGGCGCTCGCCGGGATCGAGGTGGCGCTGTGAGCGATGTGCTTGCACAGCTCGCCGCCGGGATCGAGGGGGATTCCGTCTCCTGGTTCGTGCCCGGCCGCATCGAGGTGCTCGGCAAGCACACCGACTACGCGGGGGGACGCTCACTGCTCGCCGCCGTCGACGCCGGCCACACCATCACCGCCACGGCCCGCCCGGATCGGGTGCTGACCGTGCACTCGGAGGTGGTGGGCAGCACCGTCACCGTCGACCTCGACCACCGCGAGGCACGCCCCGCCGGAGCCGACGGTCACTGGGGCGGCTATGTCCGCACCGTGGCCGACCGGCTCGATGCGAACTTCCCGGGCCGTCTGCGCGGCGCGGACATCACGATCAGCTCGACCCTCCCGCTCGCGGCCGGGATGTCCAGCTCCTCAGCGCTCGTGGTCGGGCTCGCCCTGACGCTGATCGACCTGGCCGACATCGCCGACGACGAAGCGTTCACCGCCGAGATCACGACCCCGGAGCAGCTCGGCGAGTACCTCGGCACCGTCGAGAACGGTCAGAGCTTCGGCGCTCTCGAGGGCTACCGCGGGGTCGGGACCTTCGGTGGCAGCGAGGACCACACCGCCATGCTCTGCGGGGTCCAGGACGCCCTGGTGCAGTACTCCTTCTGCCCGGTGCGGCACGAGCGCACCATCGCGTTCGGCCCCGAGCTTGCCTTCGTGGTCGCCGTCAGCGGGGTCGAGGCGGCGAAGACCGGCGCCGCGCTCGGCGCCTACAACCGCGTCTCCCTCGCCGTCACCGAGACGCTGCGCCGCTGGCGCGAGGACTCCGGGCGCGAAGATCGCACCCTCGCTGAAGCAGTCGCGAGCGGTCCCGCGGCGGTGGCCCGGCTGCGAGAGCTCACCGCGGAGGACGAGTACCTTCGAGGCCGCCTGAGCCAGTTCCTCACCGAGTCGGAGAGACTGATCCCCGCCGCCGCGGTCGCCCTCGAGGAGGGGGACCTCGAGGAGTTCGGCCGCCTGGTCGACGAGTCCCAGTCCGGTGCTGAGCAGGGCCTGCGCAACCAGGTGCCCGAGACGATCGCGCTGCAGCGACTCGCCCGCGAGCTGGGCGCCCATGCAGCGAGCGCCTTCGGAGCAGGGTTCGGGGGCAGTGTCTGGGCGCTGGTGCCGACGGACGGCGCCGAGGAGTTCGGGCAGCGCTGGCTGGAGGCCTACCGGGCCGCGCACCCGGAGCGCCAGGGCGCCACCGCGTCGGTCACCCGCCCCGGCGGCGCGGCCCGACGCCTTCCTGTCCTGCCTGGGCGACGTGCTGCGAGGGACGAGCGGTAGGAGCCCAGGCGATCTGGTCCTGCCTGGGCGACGTGCTGCGAGGGACGAGCGGTAGGAGCCCAGGCGATCTGGTCCTGCCTGGGCGACGTGCTGCGAGGGACGAGCGGTAGGAGCCCAGGCTCACCGGCACTGCCCTGAACCGGCCCGTTCCCGCGTGACACACTGAGCGTGTGAGCACGCCTATGAACTCCTCCCTGCCCTGGCCCACCGACGCCGAGGTGCTGCCGCTGGCCTCTGTGCGCCCGGTCCTGGACCGACTGGCCTCGCTGGTCAACATCTACGAGCAGGACGCCGCCGCGATCCCCGGCCTCGCCGTCACCGAGGAGGAGGTCTCGGCTGATCCGCCGCCCGCCCTCGAGCAGATCGCCGACGAGCTGGGCGGGGTGATCGTGCGCGGGCTGACGATGCTCACCCTCCAGATCGAGGACCGCACCGACGTGGGCCCCTACACCCTGCTCGGCGACGCGACCTCCTTCTACCCCCTGTACGAGACGCCGGAGGCGGCCGTGGTGCTCGCCCTGGACCCGGATGGCACGCCCGGCGCGGTCTACGGCATCGGCGAGGACCTCGCCCTGCAGCTGGCCGCCCCCGACCTCGGCGCCTATCTGGTGCGCTTCGCCGATGCGCTCGAGGCCACCCTCGTCACGCTCGCCGAGCGGGGACCGGTCGCGGAGGATTCGAAGGATGCCCGCACCGACGCCGCGGAGCAGCTGATGGACGAGCACCTGTTCGCCGAGCTGCTGGGCATGACCGAGCTCGCCGAGGGCGTCGAGGTGCCCCTGCAGGACCCTGCGGCCTCGGGTCTCTCGGACCTGCCGGTCGGCGCGCTCGCCGTCGCCGATCTGCGTGAAGCACCGGTCGGCGCGCGCGTGGACCTGATGGAGCTCGAGGTGCCCGGTGACCCGCTCGAGACGCACGTCGCCTGGAGCCGGCACGGCCGCGTGATCGCGGTGCTGGGAGGCTGAACTCCGCGGGCGGCCAGGTTCGCCCTGGCCGTCCGGTGGCGCACCGGTGAACTCTCGGCGCCGCCACGCCTGATGGGGAGAACTCCCCATTCCCGCGGCACGACGCCGCTCCGTAGCGTGAATGCCACGTGGCCACGAGCGGGGGAGATGACGTGACCGGTTTCTGGGGAGCAGACACCGAGGTGCTGCGGCAGACGGCCGGCGCTCTCGGCGGCGGCAGCGAACGGATCGACGACCTCGCCGCTCGGCTCGGCGCGGTGATCGACGCCGTCCACTGGGTCGGGCCGGATGCCGAGTCCTTTCGCGCGGACTGGAGCGGTCAGGTGCGCCCGGGACTGCTCGCGCGCGTCTCCCGGCTCCGGCAGCAGGAGCGAGAGCTCGATGCGCATGCCTGGGAACAGGACGAGACCTCCTCCGCCGGAACCGCCGGAGGTGGCGGCGTGGGACGAGAGGGGCCTGCGGGCAGGGGAGGAGGCCGGGACGCGGCGCCGCCCGTCATATCCCCACCACCGCCCATATCCCGCACCGACCTGCTCCAGGGCGCCGGAGCCTCCGCCGCCGTCGGCACCATGGCGACCCTCGCTGCCGCAGATCTCCGGCTGATGGCCGGGGGCGTCCCGCCGACCATGCATGCCAAGACCGCTGGGGCTGCGGTGAACGCCCTGGACGTCTCCGCGGCGGTCGGCGAGAGCGGGCTCGCCTTCCCCGACTCCGGCATGGAGCTCATTCCACCGGAGACCGCCTCCACCGTCACCGTGGACGGTGACCATGAACTCGCCCCGGTCGCGGACGACGAACCGTTCGGCCTGGACGCGGACGGTGCCCCGCTCGACCTCTCCCCGGACACCACCTACGACGTGGGAGACCACGGCACCTATTACACCGACGGCGAGGGCCGCATCACCTACATCGAGGCCACTGGCGGGGGAAAGGAGATGAACCCCAACCTCCGCGAGGTGTTCCCCGACGCGACGTATCACGTCAACGACTCGACCTTCTATCGCACCGATGAGCTGGGGCGCACCGAGCACATGTACGTTCCCGACGTCATCGTCGACCGCGAGATGTCTCGGAGCCAGTCGATCCAGTCGAAGATCGCCGAGCGCTGGGACATGGCCGGGGACGGCACCTCCGAACCGGTCGAGTTCAACGCCGGGCACATGCTGGCCCGCCAGCTCGGCGGCATCCGCGAGGAGATCAACTACACCCGGCAGTGGGATGAGGTGAACCAGGCCCGCAGCGGGGCGGAGACCATCTACTCCTTTGAATCGCTGATGGCCGACGGCATCGCCGACGACGGCAGCTCCTACTCGTACGAGACCCGCGTGACCTGGGGCGAGGAGCAGCCCGAGGGCGTCAGCCCGGAGCAGGGCAGCGAGCCCTGGGAGTACGTGCCCAGCGGCTATGACGTGCGGATCCACGAGAACGGCGAGCAGATCGTGGAGGAGCACCTGCCCAATTATCCTGACGGAGCCCGCTTCCCCGGCTGACACTCCTGACCGGCACTCCTGACCGGCACTCCTGAACGACACTGCGAACCGACCCGTGTGGAGGAATCTCCGTTGATGACCCAGACCCCGCCTCCGTCCGACTCTCCGATGGCACGCCAGGGCGCTCTCGTCCAGGACCTCGCCGGGGTGCTGCTGAGCTCGCTCGAGCTCTCCGAAGACTGGGCTGCCGTCGCAGCAGCCTTCATCCCTCACGGCGAGGAATGGGCCGGCCGGCTCGTGATCACGGACCGCGACGGAACCACTGGCGGAGGCGATGCCGCCTTCGCGACCGACTCGCAGATCACCCTGCTGCTGGATGCTCTCCAGCAGGCCGCCGCTGAGCAGGAGCAGGCCTTCGTCTCCCTCCGGCTGGAGGCGAGCCGCAGCCCGCAGGAACCGGAACGGATCCGGCTCGAGACGGACATGAACTACGACCGGGACCCCGGCAGCTTCGACGGGCGCGGGGGGATCGACACGGCCTACGCGCACCTGCTCGCCGCCCGCGTCGGCGAGGGTCGCCTGCCCTCCTGGGTGCGGGAGCTGCTCAGGGGCTCCTGACTGCTGTGCGAGCACGGCCTGTCCGCTACCTGCTCTCGGGCATCGGTGCAGGCCGGAGCATGGGTAGTCCTCCCCATGGCCCTCGGGTCGGGGAGTCATTACCGTAGGACCGACAAGTGGGGGATCCGGCGCGGCCGGTCATGGGGATGAAGAAGGGGACCGGCGGCTGATGAACGCATTCTGGGGCGCGGACACCGAGGCTCTGCGGACGATGGGGACGGTGTACTCGCGCCGAGCGGAAGCGCTCGCTGACCTCGAGGCCCTGCTGACCTCGAGCATCGAGAACATCGAATGGATCGGAGAGGACGCCGATCGCTTCCGTGCCGATTGGTCCGGCGTCGTGCGTCCTTCCCTGCAGGACCAGGAGGTCGAGCTGCGCCAGCGGGCGCGCCGACTCGCCCAGCATGCCGACGAGCAGGAGGCCGCCTCCGCACCGGACGGCCCCCTCGGCGGATTCGGCGGCGGGTCCGGGGGCGGCGGATGGTCGAGCCCCGGAGAGTTCCTGCGCGACCTGCTCGGGATGGTGGAGGACGCGCTGCGCGGTACGGGCCCCGGTCGGGGCGGCCCCTTCGCGGAGCTGCTGCGCGAGGTGCTCAGCACCCCGGAAGGGTGCGCGGCGTTCCTGGGCGCCTTCCTCGGCAGCCTGCTGGGTGGCCTGCTCGCCGACATGATCCGCAGCGCGATCGGGATGGGTCTCGCGCTCGAGGGCCTGCTGACCGGGCTCGGCCTCGCCGGCGGTCTCGGAAACCTGATCGGAGAATCCGGTCAGATCACCCCGCAGGATTCGTTGCTCTCTGACGAGCCCGCCGCGCTGGGGGGCGCTGGCGGTGAGGACTCCGCAGGTGGGGACGCCGCAGGTGAGGACTCCGCTGCAGGGCGCAGCGGTGGCGAGTCCGCGGGCGGCTCCGGCAGCGGTTCCGGGTCCGGTGGCGCATCAGGCTCGGGCGGCGGCTCCGGTGGCGGCGGCGCGGGCGGGGAGTCCGGTGCCGGTGCGGAAGCCGGGGTTGAGGGGGCCAGCGAGGGAGCGCCGGCTGGTGACCGCTCGGCGGGTATTCAGGCTCTGGAGAACGGTCCTGCGCAGAGCGCGGGCTCCGGACCCGCCGGACGCATCACGAACGACGGGGAGCAGGGGCCGCGCTCCCTGCTCGAGCGGCTGCTGGAGATGCTCGGCGACGCGCTCGACCCGGGTGCTGCCAGCGGTTCCGTGATCGGCGACCGCATCGGGCACTCCTGACCCATCGGGGTCCGCACGACCTCTCGGCGCCATGGCGGCCCGTTGGCCCTGGCGCAGCCTCTCGGCCCCGGCGCAGCGTGCCCTCCCGGTCGGGGGTCTACCCTGGACGGACCGCCTCCACCCCCGTGAGGCCCCCCGATCAGGAGCCGTGACATGACCACGACCAGCCCTTCCCCTGCTCCGGTCCTCGTCCTCGTCCCAGGTGCCACCGGCGCCCCGGCGGACGGCGGCGCCCGCTTCCACCTGGCCGACGCGGACGTCCCGCAGCTGTCGGTTACGGACCTCGTCGCCACTCGCGGCGACGGTGTCTTCGAGACCATCGGCGCCTTCGACGGTGTGCCGGTCAACGTCGGCCCTCACCTGGCACGGCTCGCCCGCAGCGCCGCCCAGGTCGAGCTGCCCGAGCCCGATCTCGCCACCCTGGCCGAGGCGGTCGATGCCGCGATCGCCGCCCACGACCCGGTGGCCGAGCTCAGCGTGCGCGTGATGTACACCCGCGGTATCGAGGGCACCGGCGTCCCCACCTGCTGGATCCATGCCCGGATCTCGGACGACTGGACCCCGTACCGGGCCGGGATGAAGGTGGCGGCCTTGGACCGGGGCCTGTCCACCGCCTCCGCCGGGACCAGCCCCTGGCTGCTGCCCGGTGCGAAGACCCTCAGCTATGCCGTGAACATGGCGGCCGTGCGCGAGGCGAAGCGGCGCGGCGCGGTCGATGTCCTGTTCGTGGCGAGCGACGGCTATGTGCTCGAAGGGCCGACCTCCACGCTGCTGGTCCGCCGTGACGGGACGTTCCTCACCACCCCGGTCAGCGCCGGTGTGCTGCCCGGAACCTGCGTGAAGATGCTCTTCGACTGGCTCGGCGAGCATGAGGGCGCGGCGGTGCGCGAGCAGCTGTTGACCGTGGAGGACGTCACCGGCTCCGACGGTGCGTGGCTGCTGTCCTCGACCCGGCTGGCCGCCCCGATCACCCACCTCGACGAAGTCGAACTGCCGGTGGACCACGAGCTCACGGCCCGTTTCCAGGAGGTCCTCAAGGGCCGGGCCTGAGCTGCCCGGCCCGCTGCGCCGTGGATCGGGCGATTCCGAACCAGAAGCGGGCCGGATCCGGCTCGGAATCGCCCACTTCGAGGTGAGCGGGTGGGATCCGAGGCGCACAGGCCCGAGCTGACGCGAGCGGGCCCGATCCGGCCCGAGCCGGTGAGCGTCTCAGCGCTGCGCCGAGCGTGGGCTCAGGCCCGGGCCAGCACCTCGCGGGCCAGGTCGACGTCGAACACCACGGTGTCGATCGCTCCGCTGCGCAGCACCCCGAGCACGCCCTCGGCCTTCTCTGCTCCGGCGGCGACCCCCAGCACCTCGGGGATCCGCAGCAGTTCCGAGAAGGTCACCGCGAGCACCCGCTGGTCCGTCGGCGCCCCCAGCGGCACCCCGTGCGCGTCGATGAAGCGTCCGCACACATCGCCCACTGGCTGCTGGGCTTCGAAGGTCGCCCGCTCGGACTCGCTCAGCCGCATCAGTTCGAGCACATGCGGGGAGGAATGCACCCCGTGAGAGCCGATGCCCACGAGCGCGAGTTCGACCTGCGCGGCCGCCGCCAGCACCCTGCCGATGCTGGATTCGGCGCGCAGCGTGGCCACTGTGGTCGCGGATTCGAGCACCGCTGGGGCGTAGAGCGTCTGCGGTGTTGCTCCCAGCCGGGAGGCGAGCACCTTCAGCACGGAGTCCCCGGAGTCGAACTGGTCCAGTGCGCTATGCCCGCCCACCAGTGGCAAAACGGCAGGGGTGGGCCGCAGCTGGAGTGTCTCCAGCTGCGCGACCACGTTCTGGACCGTCCGCCCCCAGGACACTCCGATGCTGCGCACGCTCGCCGCCCGCTCGGCGAGCATCGCGGCACCTTCGCGGGCGACCGACTCCATCGCTGTGGCCCGCGGGGCGGAGACCACATGCACCGCTCGCAGGGAGAATGCCGCCCTCAGCGCCGCCTCGAGGGTCTCGTCGCGACGTGGCGGCCCTTCCGGGTCATGGATGGTGATCTCCACGATCCCGCGGTCCCGCGCCTGGGTGAGGATCCGCGAGACGTTCGAGCGGGACAGCCCCAGCTCCTGCGCGACCTCCGTCTGCGAGCGGTTCTGCTCGTAGTAGAGCCGCGCCGCCCGCACCACCACGGCGGAGTCACGAGGGGCAGGCATGGGCACTCCTGGTCATGAGGGGCTGGCGGCGCGCAGGACGCGCCCTGCCGGATCAGCCCAGGGTACGCAGGCGGGCGGCGGGAAGGTGTCAGAATCGAGGGGTCGCCACCCGGGAAGGAACCATGAGCACAGATCCGAGGCCGCCCGCGGCCGAGGGGCCCGCCGCGCCCCTTGCCCTGACCGTGGTCCTGGCCCACCTCGACGTCTCCGACAGCGAGGACGTGCTGCGCTCCCTCGCGGGCCGGCTGCTGGACGCCGGGGCGGTCACCCTGGACTTCCCGGAGGCGCTGCGCACCCGGGAACGGACCTATCCGACAGGCTTGCCGACGCCCATCCCCTCCGCGATCCCGCATGCCGATCCGCAGCACGTGCTGGTGCCGGGGCTCGCGGTCGCGACGCTCGTCCGCCCGGTCACCTTCGGGGAGATGGGCACCCGAGACGGCACCGTCGACGTGCGCCTGGTGGCGATGCCGCTGCTCACCGACGCCCGCGAGCATCTTGCAGCCCTCCAGCAGCTGATGAGCCTGCTCAGCGACGAGGCCGCCGTGCAGAATCTGCTGGCCGCCCCCGATGATGAGGAGCTGCGCCGACGGTTCGAGGAGCGCCTGGCGAGCATTCTCCCGCCCACCGAGGGACCTTCCAGCGGACCCACCGACGGACCCGCTGTCAGACCTCCAGGCGGACCCACCGACGGACCCGCCGTCGGCCCCGCCCGCGGAGATGAGACCGATGCTCAGGAGACTGGCGCATGAGCCCCAGGACCCCGCGGGTGGCCGTGAAGGCGCTCATCGTGCGAGACCGGCAGGTGCTCATGAACCGATACGTCCATCCTGCCGGACACGAGATGTTCGAGCTGCCCGGAGGCGGTCAGGACCACGGCGAGGATCAGCCCACGGCCCTGATCCGTGAGTGCAGGGAGGAGATCGGTGCGCGCGTCGAGGTGCATCAGGTCGCCTGTCTCTACGAGTTCATGACCGAGCGGAGCGTGCGCGACGACACCCCGATCGCGCCCTTCCACCAGGTCAACGTCGCCTACTGGTGCGGGCTGGCCGAGGGGGAGGAGCCCGGAGAGGGCACCGCGCCCGACGGCCGCCAGGCAGGCACCGCCTGGCTGCCGCTTGACCGCCTCGACGAATACGACGTGAAACCGCCCGCGCTCGCCCGCTGGCTCGAGTCCGATCCCAGCGACCGGCCGCTCTCCCTCGGGGTGAGCAGGGCATGAACCGCTAGTCTGGAAGGGCTTACCCGCACGGCACCCGCCGTGCCCCCCAGCGCAAGGAGCCCCATGATCACCTCACCCAGCATCGCGTTCCGTGATGGCCGCTCGATCCCGCAGCTCGGCTACGGCGTCTGGAAGGTCGAGAACGCGGTGGCGGCGGATGTCGTGGTCAGGGCCCTCGAGGCCGGCTACCGCCAGGTGGACACCGCCCGCGGCTACAACAACGAGGCCGGCGTGGGCCAGGCACTCACGACCGCCGGGCTCGCCCGCGACGAGGTGTTCGTGACCTCCAAGGTCCCCAACCAGGACCAGGGCCGCGAGGCGACCCTCGCTTCGTTCGACGCGACCATGGAGGACCTGGGCCTCGAGGAGCTCGACCTCTACCTGATCCACTGGCCCGCCCCGTCCAAGGGCCTCGCCGTGGAGACCTGGAAGGCGCTCGTGGAGCTGCAGGAACAGGGCCGGATCCGCTCGATCGGCACCTCGAACTTCCGCATCGGAGACCTCACCGTGCTCGAATCCGAGACCGGAGTGCTGCCGGTGCTCAACCAGATCGAGCTGCACCCCTACCTCAACCAGCCCGAGCTGCGTGAGTTCCATGCCAGCAAGGGCATCATCACCCAGTCCTGGTCCCCGCTCGGCCAGGGCGGCGGCGAGCTCGAGGACCCCGTCATCACCCGGATCGCCGAGGCCCATCGCGCGACCCCGGCGCAGGTGCTGATCGCCTGGAACCTGGCGCTCGGCAACGTGGTGATCCCGAAGTCCGTCACCCCCGAGCGCATCGTCTCGAACTTCGCCTCCCTCGAGCTGACCCTCACCGAGGACGAGGTCGCGCAGATCAACGCGCTGCACAAGGGCCCCGAGGCCCGCCGCGGCCCGAACCCGGACGAGTTCGCAGGCCACCAGGGCGCCTGACCCGGCGGTCCTGGCCGCTGCTCCGCAGCACGACGACGCGGGGCCCCCCCCCCAACGGGGGGGG